>JAJYMZ010000309.1 GCA_021786615.1 Acidobacteriota bacterium | reverse complement strand
CAGCACCGATCGCACGCGCTCCACCCCCAGGCGCTCCAGGTGATCCGCGGTGTCCCGCAGGCCCGCTGTGTCGAACAGCGCCAAGGGCAATCCGGCCCACTCGGTACGGATCTCCAGCGCGTCCCGCGTGGTGCCGGGGATTTCCGTGACGATGGCGCGGTCCTCCCCGGCCATGGCGTTGAAAAGCGTGCTTTTCCCGGCGTTGGGCCGGCCCACGATCGCGACCCCGATGCCGTCCCGCAGCCAGCGGGCCGCCCCGGCGCGCTGCTGTTCCACATGGAACACTTCGCGAAGGCGCATCATTTCTTTCTTTAGATCATCAAGACCCAGGGCGATGCCCTCCTCCTCGCCGTAATCCACGGCGGCCTCGGCGCGGGCTATCCAGGGTGAGATGCGGGCCTTGGTCTCGGTGATCCAGGCCGGCAGGGCGCCCAGGCGACCCTGGGCCTGGCGTATTTGCTGATCCGTGGTGGCGCCAATGAGATCCCGAAGCGCCTCGATTTCCAGCAGGCTCTGTTTGCCGTTGAGCAAGGCCCGGCGTGTGAATTCCCCGGGCTCGGCCAACCGAACCCCCAACCCGCCAAGGAGGCCCAGGAAGCGCCGCACCAGGAGTGGGTTCCCGTGGAGCTGAAATTCGACCACGTCCTCGCCGGTGTAGCTAGCGGGCGCCGGAAAATGAAGGACCAGGGCCCGCTCTCGATAACCGTCCCAGGCCAGCCGACAGAGGGTCGCGACCCGCGCGCTCGGCAGTTTCAACAGCGGGGAAAGAACCTCGGCCAGCCCCTGGCCCGAGACCCGCACCACGGCCACCGCAGAAGGGAACAGGGGGGTGGCCGGGGCGCAAATGGGCTCGGACATCAGGCGCTTCGAAAGACCTTCAGCGTCTTGATGTGGCCGAGGCCCTCGCTTTCGGTGCTGAGGCCCGGCTCTTTGGAGATGGTCAGGTGGATCCAACGCCGCTCCCGGGGTGTCAGCCCCGAAAGCGCGAACTGGCCCAGCTCCTTGGCTTTTTCGGCAGCGAAGGCCGCCATGGTCTTGAGCTCCTTCATGCGGAAAAGCCTTGTTCCCTGGGGATCCAGATAGGCGAGCTTGGCGTCCTCCCGCTGCCCCTGGGCTTCGTGAATGAGGAATTGCAGCGCGTCGAGAGCAGCCCCCTTGTTCGCCGCCAGCCAGGACGCGTCGTCGCCTTTGACAAGCACGCGGTTCGGGAAGAGATCCTCGTCGCCGGAGGGCTCGAAAGCCGCTTCCACCTTGAGTCCCAGCAGGGCGGTCCAATGGGCCACCTTTTCCGGAACGGCGCCGAGCGCGAGGGATGAGTTACGCATGGAAGCTCCTAGACCGTGATCTCCTGGCCCACGTAATTGCGCCTCAGCCACCAGGTCTGCGCCAGTCCCACCACGTTGAACACGAAGTAGTAGAGGCAAAGCCCCGAGGGCATCTGGATGAAGAAAAAGGTCATCATGATGGGCATCAGGAAAAGCATCATTTTCCGCTGAGCCGGGTCGCCCACGGCGGGCGTCACCGCCTGCTGGGCCAGCATGGAAACACCCAACATCACCGGCAGGACATAGTGGGGATCCTTGGCCGAAAGATCCGTGATCCAGCCGAACCACGGGGCGTGGCGCAGCTCGTAGACCGCGTTGAGCATGGACCACAGGGCGAAGAAGACCGGCATTTGGACAATGGCCGGCAGGCACCCGCCCATGGGGTTGTGGTTGTTCTTCTTGTAGAGCGCCATGAGCTCTTTTTGCATTTCGGCTTTCTTGGTCATGTCGCCGCCGAACTTCTCGTACTTGGCCTGAAGGGCCTTCTGGTGCGGCTCGAAGTCCTTCATGCGCAGCATGTTCATGGTGCTTTTGGTGTTCAAAGGCCAGAGCAGCAGCCGCAGCAGAAGTGTGAAGAGGATGATGGCCCAGCCCCAGTTGGGCACGAAGCGGTGGATCCAAAAGAGCACCATGAAGAAAAGTTTGGCGACGGCGCCGAAAAAGCCGAAATCCACGACCTGCGTGAAGGGCGCCCCAAAGGCCGCCAGTTGGTTGGTTTCCTTGGGCCCAAGGTAGAGCCGCGCCGTCAGGTTGCCATTCTTGTCGGGGGCCAGGTGATAGCCGCGCTCGTCCCGTTCCGTGACGTGCGGGCTTACATCCCAAAGGGCCGCGAAATAGTGCGTGCGTTGGGCCGCGGCCCCGGTCTCGATACCGGCGTCCATTCCCAGGAGGCTGGCCGCCGGAGGCATCTCCTTTCGCTTGAACCCAAGAAAGCTGAAGAACGGGTCTTTCAGGACGTCGGCCCAGGCCACGGCGGTGATGGTCTTGTCCGTGAGCGTGAAGACGCGTCCCAAGGATTGGGCTTCCTGGATGCTTGAAGGCCGGTGGATGAGGTCCAGATGGGTTCGGCGGTGGGTGGTCCAGCCCACCTCGATGTCAAACCCTTTGCTGGGAATCGCGTAGACGAGATGATCCCCTTCGGTGTTCTGGAAATGGACCTTCAGGCCAGTGGGCGTTGGCTCCTCGGTCACGATTTGGAATTGGGTGTTGAGCGCGCCTCCGATGCCGGGGAAGGGCTTGGAGGTTTCTTCCCCCTTCTCGTTCTTCGCCGCCTCGTTGAAGAATTTGGTGCCGTCGTTCCAAGTAACCTGCACCAGCGCGCCATCCTCGACGCGCCAGGTCAGGGTCATCTGGGTGGTCTTCACGGTGTGCGTGGCGGCGGGGGCCGCCGGAGGCGCTGCCTGCGCGGACGTTGGGGCCTGCTCCACCGCAGGCGCGGCGGGCGGTGCCACCGGGGCCGCGGCGGGGCTGGACACGGTACCGGCCACAGCCACGTCGGCCGTGGGCTTGACGGGGGGGTAGAGTTTCCCGATCACGAAGCTATAGCCGAGCAACAGGCCCATGCTCAGCACCACAAAAAGCACCAGGTTTTTATTTTTCATGAAGGCTCATCCCAAACGTGAAAGGGCCTGCCGAAGCTGGCCTTCGATGGCTGCAAAAGCAACGCGGCAGCCAAGGGAAGAGCCCTTGGCCGGGCGAACCCAGATAACCCACGACGCCAGCTTCAAGCACGCGTTTTCCTCAAGCACCCCCAGAAGGGCCATGCGTGTCCGGCGCTTGAAGCGGTTGCGCTCCACCGCCCTGCCCGTGCGGCGAGGGGCGTGCACCAGCAGCCGGGGCACATCCCACAGGCTCCCTGGTATTCGCCAAGCCCTGATATCCAGCACTGGCCGCGCCTCCCCGGGTTCTGCCCGGGCCGTCAGCGAGCGCACGACCACCGGTGCGGGCAGCGCGTGGTCCGAGTGGCGGACAATACAGAAACGCTGGCCGATGTTCATGCCGCCTTCGCGGGCGCGGCTACAACGCGAGGACGTGGCGGCCCTTGGCGCGCCGACGCTTCAGCACCATGCGGCCATTCTTCGTCTTCATGCGGGACAGGAACCCGTGGGTCTTCGCACGGCGTCGGTTGTTTGGCTGAAAAGTGCGCTTCATAATCCACCCTCATGGCTCACGACCCAGAGATGATCGTGGGCGAACCTTCGAGTCTATTGGGAATTGCGGCATTTCTCAATGAATATTTCTGCCGCTTTTGGGCGGTGTTAGAGTATCCACACCGCCTTTATGGATTTTTGGCCCATAGTAGCCGGCCCATCGTTTCACGGCGGAAATCAGACCGCTTCCCTACGGGTGAGTCATGGAGTCAAGCCAGCACGAATCCTTGTGGGGGGCCCTTTGTTCGGGCTTGCGGGAACGCCTTTCTTCCGCCAGTTTCCAGGAGTGGGTGAAGCCCTGCGTTCCCCAGCGGCTGGATGGCGACACGCTGTGGGTCCAGGTGCCGAATCCCTCCAATCAGATCTGGATCGAACAGCAGTTGGCGGAGGAGTTCCACGACGCCCTGGGCCAAGCTGGGCTCTCCCACCTCAAGCTGATGTTCACCGTGGCCACCGGCGCGAAGAGGGCCGCGGCGGGCAAACCGGGGATCAGTGCTCCGCCAGCCGCGCGGCTTGCCCCAGAGGCCCCTTCGCCCTTTCCACCGCTGTTCCACCGGTACACGCTGGACCGTTTTGTGGTGGGGCCCGGCAACCAGCTCGCCTTTTCCGCGGCCAAAGCGGTGGTGGACAATCACGGGAAAACCAATGCCTCTTTCAACATGAACCCCCTCTTCCTTTACGGCGGGGCGGGTCTTGGCAAAACCCACCTGATGATCGGGATTGGCCAGGCCTTGCAGGCGCGGCACCCCCACCTGGCCATCGCCTACCTGAAAGTGGACGTGTTCTTCCACGAAGTGACCTCGGCCATTAAGAACCGCAACACCGAGCCTCTGCGAAGAAAATACCAGATGAATGATGTGCTTCTGCTGGATGACGTTCAGACCTTGCGAAGCATGGAGCGCACCCAGGAAGAGGTGTTTTACATCCTGGAATACCTGCTCCAGCACGGAAAACAAATCGTCATCACCTCCGACAATGCGCCTCAAAAACTGGAGGGTCTCCACGAGCGGCTCATCACCCGCTGCAAATGGGGGCTCACCGCGGATATCCAGCCCCCGGACTTCGAGACCCGTGTGGCGATTCTGAAAAAAAAGCTCGAAGAGGCTTTCTTCAAAGATTTCCCGGCCGTGCCAGAGGACGTACTGGCCTTCATTGCGCACAAATCCAAAGGCAGTGTCCGCGATTTGGAGGGCCTGCTGAACCGCGTCATCTTCCAAAGCGACTTTTTGAAGGTCACCCCAAGCCTGGAGGTCGCCATGAGCGCTTATCAGGGCCAGAGTGGGCAGGAGCCTGGCGCCGCGGTGCCGTTGGAACGCGTCTACCGGATGACCGCTGAAACCTTCAATCTTTCCTTCGCCGATCTGATGAAGAAAAAGTCAAGGCAACAAAACGTGCTCATCCCCAGACAGGTCGCCATGTATCTGGCTCGTGAGCTTACCGCGTCCTCCTTCGCGGATATTGGACGTTCGTTCAGCAACATGCACCACAGCACGGTGATGAATGCCATCGAATCCGTGAAACAGCGCATGGGCAAGGATCCTGATTTCCACAAGACCGTGCACGCGTTGCTGAATAGCATTCATTGATTTTAATAATAGATATAGAAAATATGCACACGGTGAACACTCCCTTATGGGCTGTACTGCGGATTTGGACGGGGCGGGTCCTGGATGTTTGCTATGTTGGCGGGAATTCTGTTTATTTGAACCGCCCCCGCACATGTTTTCCACTACGCCCACGGGGGCCTTTTTCAAGTTAGACTAAGGGTTTGCTGCTTTTCTTCCGCTGATACTCTTCTTACTCATCATCATCATTCTTGGGTGGACCATGAGCATTCAAATCCAAGTCTCGAAGGATCGTTTAGATCGGGCCTTGGGCATTCTCAAGCACGCCTTGGATCGTCGCGTGACACTTCCCATCCTTCAGCACATCCTGCTGCAGCTGAAGCAAGGTGAATTGGTGTTGCGGGCCACAGACATGGAATTGGCTTTTGATGCGGCGTTGCCCGTCGAAGGCGCTGGGGATCTGGTGGTTGCCATCCCCGGGAAAAAATTCATCGAAACCGTGAGGGCTTACCCAGAAGGCGTGCTAAGCCTCGAGTGGCCGGACAACACCAATCGCCTCTGGCTCCGTGCCAAGGGCTACAACTCCGAGCACAATCTTCAACCCGGCGAAGGCTTTCCCGAACTTCCGGCGCCCAGCGCGACGCTCCCATCAGTCCAGCTGCCCTTGGGGCTGCTGAAGCAAGCGATCCAGCTGGGCTCTCTTGCGGGAAGCCGGGATGCCACCAAGCCAACGCTTCTTGCGATCCTCCTCCACCTCAGTAAAACCGCCGTGCGCGTGGTCTCAACCGACGGCTTTCGCCTTGCGGTGGCAGAAATCCAGCACCCCACGGGGCTCACCGAGGATGTGCGCCTGATCGTTCCAAAGCGAGCGCTGGACCTGCTTCACTCTTTCCCGTCCCAAGACGGCGAGATCACCCTGCAATGGGACAGCACCAGTCTTTTCATGACCCAGCCCGGACTCAAAATGTCCACGCGCCTGGTGACCGGGAACTACCCCGCTTACGAGAAGGTGCTTCCCGCAGAACTCCCCAAGCGCGTCATCCTGGATCGCGAGGATTTCCTGCGCACGTTGCGCATCGTCGGCCTGAAGAAGGACGACTACAACAAGAACGTCCGGCTCTTCTTTGAATTCCCCAATTTGAAAGTCGTCTTCCAGCATCCCGACGAAGGCGTGAACCAAGGCACACTCAGCTTCTCGGGCGAGGAGGCCTCCTTTGAGCTCGCCTTTAACATTGACTACCTGACCGAATTGCTTGAGCGGCTGCCAGGCGAGGAGGTGGTCTACCAGTTCAAGGATGAAGTCGGCCAGGGTATTTTCATGAGCCCCAGCCTGGAGGACTTCAGCTTCCGCTACATCCTCATGCCCGTTCGTTTTGCAAGCCCTGCGAGCGTTTAACCGTTTTACCAATGCCAGACTTTCCGGCCAGATAAAAGTGAGACTTGATGTCAGAAGAAGTTCTAGCAGCCCACCACCACGAAACTTCGTCCACCTACACAGCTGACAACATCACGGTCCTGCGGGACCTGGAGGCCGTACGCAAACGGCCGGGGATGTACATCGGGGACACCGATGACGGGAGCGGCCTTCACCAGATGGTCTACGAGGTGGTGGACAACTCCATAGACGAGGCCCTGGCGGGCTACTGCACCCGCGTGGACGTGATCATCCACACCGACGGGAGCTGTTCCGTGGAAGACAACGGCCGCGGCATTCCCGTGGATCTCCACAAGGAGGAAAACCGCTCCGCCGCGGAAGTGATCATGACGGTGCTCCACGCCGGCGGGAAATTCGACAACACCAACACCGAGGGGAAGAATGCCTACAAGGTTTCAGGCGGCCTCCATGGCGTGGGCGTTTCCTGCGTCAATGGCCTCAGCTCCAAGCTCTGGCTGACCGTGTGGAAAGGCGGGAGCGAATACGCCATGAGCTTCAGCCAGGGCCACCCGGATAAGCCCCTGGCCAAGGTCGGGCCCACCACCAAGCGCGGAACCCGCGTGAGGTTTTTGCCGGACCCCGAAATCTTCAACAACGTCCTGGACTTCAGTTTCGAGGTGCTGAGCCAGCGCCTGCGCGAACTGAGCTACCTCAACAAGGGCGTGCACATCCGCATTACGGATGAACGCAACGGAGACTCCCACGACTTCATGAACGCCGGGGGGATCGACGCGTTTGTGGAGCACCTGAACCGCAATAAGACCGTGCTGCACAAGCCGCCCATCCACATCGAAGACGCCCGGAACGGCACCACCGTCGAGGTGGCGCTGCAATGGAATGATTCCTACCAGGAAACGCTCTACTGTTTCACCAACAACATCCGCAACCGGGATGGCGGCGCGCACCTGGAGGGCTTCCGGGCCGCCATGACGCGGGTCATCAACACCTATGCCGAGGCCAACAATCTGCTGAAATCCGCCAAGGTCACGCTCTCGGGCGAAGACGTCCGGGAAGGCCTGACAGCGGTGCTTTCGGCCAAGGTGCCGGACCCCAAATTCAGCAGCCAGACCAAGGACAAATTGGTCAGCTCCGAAGTGAAGGGCGTGGTGCAAACCATCGTCTACGAGCGCCTCACGAGCTTCTTCGAGGAGAACCCCCGGGAAGCCCGCGCCATCCTCGACAAGGCCATCGAGGCCGCCCGGGCCCGGGAAGCCGCCCGCAAGGCGCGGGAACTCACCCGACGCAAAGGAGCGCTGGATGGAGCGGGCCTGCCGGGCAAGCTCGCAGATTGCCAAGAAAAAGACCCCGCGCTCTCAGAGATCTACCTGGTGGAAGGAGATTCCGCCGGCGGGTCCGCCAAACAGTGCCGCAACCGCGCCAACCAGGCCATCCTGCCCCTGAAGGGCAAGGTCTTGAACGTCGAGAAGGCCCGCTTCGACAAGATCCTGAGCCACCAGGAACTGCGGATCCTCATCCAGGCCTTGGGAACAGGCATCGGCCCAGATGAATTCAAGATCGCGAACCTGCGCTACCACAAGATCGTCCTGATGACCGACGCCGACGTGGATGGTTCGCACATCCGCACGCTCCTGCTCACCTTCTTCTATCGCCAAATGCCGGAAATCGTGGAAAGAGGGCACCTCTTCATCGCTCAGCCCCCGCTCTACAAGGTGAAAAAGGGCAAGACGGAGAAGTACCTCAAAGACGAACGGGCGCTGGAAGAATTTCTGTTCCAGAAGGCCCTGGATGGATGGAGCCTGACCCTGCCGGATGGCAGCGAGCACAAGGGCGCCGCCCTGGTCCGCGAAATGAAGAAGTGGGGCGAGGTGCAGCAACTTTACGAAAAGCTGGAGCGCCGCGGGTACGCGCGTCCCCTGGTGGACGGCCTGCTGGCTTTCGGGCTGCTGGATGGGCACCGTTTTGATAGCGTTGAGGCCGTGCAAGAGCTGGCCTTGGCGGTGAACAAGGCCGCGCTCGGCCAAACCGAGGTCGAATCCACGGCGGCCGTCGAAGCCGCGGAAGCCATCGAGCCCCCCCGCCTGATCTTGGACGAAGCCACCGACGAGATGGACGAGGCCGCCCTTTTGGCGGCCGGACAGGAGCCGCGGCAAGCGGCCATTCCCGCCGCCCACCGCATCCGGATCGTCCGGATGCACCTGAACCGCCCCATCACCCTCTGGCTGGACGCCCAGGTGGCTCTGTGGGGCGAATTCCGGCGCCTCAAGGCGCTGCATGAGGAGCTGGCGGCATTCCAGGGGGGGGACCTGAAGCTCCAGCGGGTCAAAGAAGCCAAAGCGGAAAAGGTGGGGAAGACGTTATCCAAGGAGAAAAAGGAAACGCCCGAGGCCGCCGAGGGCGAGGATGACGCCGAAGCAAGCGGCACCTCGAAAATGGCCCGGGAAATGAGTTTTTCCAGCCCCGAGGCCATGCTTTCCATGATCCTGGAAGAGGGCAAGCGGGGCCTGATGATCCAGCGCTACAAGGGCTTGGGCGAAATGAACCCCGAACAACTCTGGGAGACCACCATGGATCCCGAGCGCAGGACCATGCTCCAAGTGCGCGTGGACGACGCGGTGCTGGCGGACGAAATGTTCACGGTCCTCATGGGCGATGCCGTCGAGCCACGGCGGCGATTCATCGAAACCAATGCGCTACTAGCTGAAAACATAGACATTTAATCCGAAAACCCGAACGATTCTTCCGAGGCCACCGCCCAGGGGATCCGCCGAAGCACGGCGCAATGTTCCACGTAGAACACGAGTAGACCATGACCCGATCCGAAACCATTGAAATCGAAAAAGAAATGCGCAAGTCCTACCTCGATTACGCCATGAGCGTGATCGTGGGCCGGGCGCTCCCGGACGTGAGGGATGGTCTCAAGCCGGTCCACCGGCGCGTCCTGTACGCCATGAAGGCCGCGAACAACGAATGGAATCGCGCCTACCGGAAATCGGCCCGCACCGTGGGAGACGTCATCGGTAAATTCCATCCCCATGGGGATGTGGCGGCCTATGACACTTTGGTGCGCATGGCCCAGCCCTTCAGCCTGCGGCACATGCTGGTGGACGGGCAGGGGAATTTTGGCTCCATCGATGGCGACAGGCCCGCCGCCATGCGTTACACCGAGGCGCGCCTGAGCCGCATCGGCAGCGCCATGATGGAGGACATTGATCAGGACACGGTGGACTTCGGGCCCAATTACGACAACTCCGAAGAAGAGCCACTGGTCCTTCCCGCCCGCTTCCCGAACCTGCTCATCAATGGGTCCCAGGGCATCGCTGTGGGCATGGCTACCTCCATCCCCCCCCACAACATGAGGGAGTGCTGCTCCTCCCTCATCGCCCTCATCGAGGACCCCAGCATCGGCCTGGATGTCCTCATGACCCATATCAAGGGGCCGGATTTCCCCGGCGGCGGGCTCATGCTGGGCACCGAGGGCGTCGTGGACGCTTACCGCACGGGCCGCGGTCGTTGCGTGGTCCGCGCCAAGGGCCACGTGGAGCAGATCAAGCGCGCGGGGGACCGTGAACAGTTGGTCTTCACCGAACTGCCCTATCAGGTGAACAAGGCCACCCTTGCCGAGAAGATCGCGGAGTTGGTGCGGGACAAGAAAATTGACGGCATCAGCGACCTGCGGGACGAAAGCGACCGAGAGGGCATCCGCCTGGTGGTGGAGCTCAAGAAGAACGAGCCTTCGGACATCGTTTTGAACCAGCTCTACCAGCTGACCCAACTGCAAAACTCCTTCCCCATCACCATGCTGGCCATCGTGAACGGGCAGCCACGGGTCTGCACCCTCAAGGAAATGCTCCAGGAATTCCTGGGCTTCCGCCGGGAAGTGGTGACCCGCCGCACCATGTTCCTGCTGAAAAAGGCCGAAGATCGCCACCATGTGCTGCTGGGCCTCAAGCTGGCCCTGGACCACCTGGACGCGGTGATCAAGATGATCCGGGCCGCCAAAACCCCCGATGAGGCCAAGCAGGGCCTGATGAGCGGAAAATTCGCCACTGCCGCCGAACTGAAGAAGAACCCCTCGCTTCAGCTCAGCGCCATTCAGGCCCAGGCCATTCTGGACATGCGGCTCCAACGCCTGACGGGCCTGGAGCGCGAGAAGATCCTGGAAGAACTGGCGGAACTGGAAAAGACCATCAAACACCTGAAATCTATTCTCGCCGACGAAGCCCTGCTCCTGGGCGTCATCAAAGATGAGCTCAGGGCCGTCGTCGAGCAGTTCGGCGAACCCCGGCGAACCGAAATCGTGGGCTACTCCGGCAGCATCCGCATGGAGGACGTGGTCCCCGACGATCCCATGGTCGTCACCATGTCCAAAGCCGGCTACATCAAGCGCACGGACCTGGTGGCCTACCGCCGCCAGAAACGGGGAGGCAAGGGCAAACTGGGCATGAAGACCAAGGACGAAGATTTCGTCGAGCAGCTCTTCATGACCAAGGCCCATGACACCCTGATGGTCTTCACGGATCGCGGCTATGTCTACGCCCTCAAGGTGTATGACTTACCTGAGGCCGCCGCGAATACCCGGGGCAAGCACATCAAGAATCTCATCAGCCTGAAGGATGGCGAGAATGTGGTCACCCTCATGGCCCTGCGGGATTTCCCGGCGGGTGAATACCTGGTCTTCGCCACCAGCGATGGTACGGTTAAGCGCACTTCTATCAGTCTTTATGGAAACATCCGCGCCAACGGGCTCATCGCGTTGAACATAGACGAGGGGAACAGCCTGGTGGCAGTGCGCCGCTCCAAGGGCGACCAGCAGATCGTCCTGGCCACGGCCCAGGGCAAGGCCATCCGCTTCGCGGAGGAAGACATCCGCGCCGTGGGCCGCGTGGCCACAGGCGTGCGGGGCATGCGCCTGGGGTCCGGCGACCGCATCGTGGACATGGAAGTGGCTGACGCCCTGCCGGATTTGCCCGAAGGCGTCCTGGCGGACGAGAGCACCGCTGATCACGGCATGCTGCTCACCGTCACCGAAAAAGGCTATGGGAAGCGCTCGCTCCTGCAGGACTACCGGCTCCAGGGCCGGGGCGGCACGGGCGTCATCAACATCCGCGCTGGCGTCCGCAATGGCCCGGTGGTGGGCTTCAAGCTCGTCAAGTTCGGCGAAGGCTGCCGCCAATTCGGCATCCATCACCAGGTCATCAAGTTCCTCATTGATGAGGTCCGCAAGACCGGACGCGCCGCCCAGGGCGTCAAGCTCCTGAACCTCGGCTCCGACCAGGACAAGGTGGTGGGCATCGCCAAGATCGAGGCCAGCGCCATGGCCTTTGATGAGGAAGAGGACCTGGTGATGGATGCCGAATTGGCCAATCCGGGCCCCGATGAGAGCGGGCAGCAACCGAAGTTGGGACTTTAAGCAAAAGGGGCCGCGTTCGCGGCCCTTTTTCATGTCAAATACGGGCTCCAGTCACCATCCGGCAATTCCAGCCCCTCGCGCTCCAAGCGGAGGACTCGTTCCACGGGAAACACATAGGCCCAGGCGGCGTAGGTCTGACCACTCTCCAGGAGCACGGGCACCAGTTTCCGCTCGAAGCGGCCCACGGCCACGCCCTCCAATTGGTCCAGGTTGTCCAGCGCCGATTCCGGCTCCTCCTCGCCCTCGTACCCAACGAACTCGCCCGCCACCCAGCCAGGACCCGGCGGGAGGGTTGGGGGAATGGAACCCGGAACCATGGCGGGCAGCTCGGGTGTGGGCAGGTGAAACAGGCGTCCGGGGGCGTAGGCGGCGGTGGTTCCAAGGGGATTCGTGCGCCCCAGCCAGGCATGGCCTGTCCCCCCTTCGCGAAGGGTGCCGTAAATGAAGAGGCCATCAGCTTCCATCATTCTGGAATGGGGTAACGATTCCCGAGTGCGAAAACCTCTGACTGGATGGCCGCGATCTCAGCATCGTCATCCTTGTGCCGCAAGGCGCGATCAATCCATTCGGCCACCTGGCTCATTTCGGGCTCCTTCATGCCGCGGGTGGTGAGGGCGGGAGAACCCACGCGGATGCCGGAGGGTTTCAAGGGGGGGTTGGGATCGAAGGGAATGCCGTTCTTGTTCACGGTGAGCCCGGCCCGGTCGAGCACCTTCTCGGCTTCGTTGCCCAGAATGCCCTGGGCGAATACATCCACCAGCATCAGGTGATTGTCCGTGCCGCCGCTGACGACGCGCCAGCCCTTGTCCTGGAGCCCGTTGGCCAGAACCCTGGCGTTGGAGATGACCTGGGCGCTGTAGGCCTTGAATTCAGGCCGAAGGGCCTCGGCGAAGGCCACCGCCTTGGCCGCGATGACATGCATGAGCGGCCCGCCCTGGATCCCGGGAAAAACGGCGCGATCTATCTCCTTGGCGTACTTTTCCTTGCACAGAATCAGGCCGCCGCGGGGACCTCTCAATGTTTTGTGAGTGGTGGAGGTGACGAAGTCCGCGTGGGGCACGGGGCTCGGGTGATGGCCGGTGGCCACCAGGCCCGCGATGTGGGCCATGTCCACTGTCACCAGGGCGCCCACTTCATCGGCGATGGCGCGGAAGGCGGGAAAATCAAAAATACGCGGGTAGGCCGAAGCACCCACCACGATCATTTTGGGATGGTGTTCCAAGGCGAGCCGCCGCACCTCGTCCATGTCCACGCATTCGTTGTCCTTGCGGACATGGTAGCCCACAAAATGGTAGAGAACCCCGCTGCTATTGAGGGGGTGGCCGTGGGTCAGGTGCCCCCCATGGGCCAGATCGAGCCCCAGGACGGTATCACCAGGCTTCAGCATGGCGAAGTAGACCGCCATGTTGGCCTGGGCGCCGCTATGGGGCTGGACGTTGGCGTGCTCGGCGCCGAACAGCTCCTTGGCGCGGTCCCGGGCCAGGTTCTCTACCACGTCCACATTCACGCACCCACCGTAATACCGCCGGCCGGGGTACCCCTCGGCGTATTTGTTGGTGAAGTGGCTGCCCATGGCCTGCAACACCGCCACGGATGCATAATTCTCCGACGCGATAAGCTCAAGATGATGACGCTGGCGATCCATTTCATTCTGCAAGGCGGAAAACACCGCGGGATCTGCCTGCTGAAGCACTTCGTACATGATCTCCCCCTCAAGGAATTCTGGCACGGGTGCTGGATTTGAGGTTTATTGAATTCTGGACCGAACCCACCAAACCTATCGCATGAGCAACCCGACGCGGCTCTTCCGGCACCTGATCTCGCTTTCCCTGGAGCACTGTTCCATGTGGAACAATTCAATCTCAACAAAGCCTTTTCGGAAGTCTTTACCTCCATTCCAGGGATTCCTGCGGGGGTTGATGTTTGGGGCCTTGTTCGCCGAGTTGGCGGGGGCCGAGCCCCTGGATCCAGTCCGTTGGGCCACGCCCGGATTTCAAATCACCACCAGCCGGGAAGGCCTTCCCCAGAATTCAGTCATGGGCTTGACCCTGGATGCCCGGGGCCGACTGTGGGTCGCCACCCAGGATGGAGCCGCCAGCTATGATGGCCACGACTGGAAAACAGAGTCGGTGCCTGACCGGAATATTTCCAACTTCTTGCGTTGCATAACTTTAGATGCGAGTGGCGGCGTCTGGGTGGGACGCCAGGATGGGGGTGTGGCGCGGTGGAAGGACGGGGGCTGGGCGCGCCCAGAGGGCCCTATGGGCGCGGCGGGGACCCGTATCAACGCGCTCCTCGCGGAGGGTGCTTGGGTCTGGGCGGGTACCACCAGCCAGGGGCTAGGCAAATTTGATGGCAGGACCTGGAAACTGCTGGGAGGGGGGGCGGGCTTGCCCGCCGCAGAAATCACGAGCCTGGCGGGCGCCGGTGAGGGTGGGTTGTGGGTGGGCACTGGCCAGGGGTTGGCGCTCCTTAAAAAGGATCGGGTTGTGCGCGTGGCGCTTCCGGGCCAGGCCATTCAAACCCTGTTGCGCCTGAAGACCGGAGCGTTGCTGGCGGCAACGCCGAAAGGCTTGTTTCGGAGCAAAGAGGGTTCCATCAGGGATTGGGAAACCGTAGAGTTGCCCCCGGAAATAGCCGGGAAGAAAATTCAAACCCTTGCCGAAACCACTGCGGTGGATGGATCCACGGTACTTTGGGTGGGTAGCAGCAGCGGAGGGCTCGGGCGGCTGGACCGAGTCGGCTGGCGGGTCCTCACCCTGAAAGATGGGCTTCCCAGTCCTGTGATCTGGAGTCTGCTGCCCCAGGGCGGGCCCGTCGGCACCGAGGCGCTTTGGATCGGAACAGACACGGGACTTGCCCACCTGCAATTCGGCCAGTGGCAAAGCATAAACCGGGATGCGGGTCTGTCTGGGATCAGCATTTACGGCCTGGGACTTACTAGGGGCAAGGGGCATGGGGACGTGCTGTGGCTTGGAACGCGCGGCAAGGGCGTGGCCAGCGTGCAGGGAGAGCGGGTGCGGTTCTATTCGCGGGGCGATGGACTCACGGACGACACGGTCTTCAGTTTTCTGGAGTGGATGGACGAACGCGGAGGGTCGGTGCTTTATGCGGGCACTCAAGGCCAGGGCTTGGCGCAATTCCGGCACTCTCGCTGGAGTCGCGCGCCGATGCCCCCAGCAGCCCAGCACGCGAGCATCCGCCAGCTGCGAGAAACCAGGGATGGTTCCGGAAAGCGCGTACTGTGGCTCGTCTCTGGCAACGCGGGACTGTGGCGGAGGACTGATGGCCGATGGGCGTCCCTCACCACCCAGGACGGCCTTCCCACGAACCAGCTCCACTGTGCCTTGGAGACCCTTGATGCCGAAGGCCGGAAAACCCTCTGGATCGGCACCGAGGGTGGCGGCCTGGTCAGGATCAGGAAGGGGGTGATCTCCACCTACACCTCTCGAGACGGACTGCCCAACAACACGGTCATGAGCCTGTACGAAACCCATAGGGAAGGGCGACACAGTCTCTGGGCGGGGACCGAAGGTGGGGGCCTGGTATGGCTGGACCCCGACACAGAGAAACCAACCTGGAATGTGCTCTCTGATAGAACCGACCCAGCCTTGCCTAACAACACGATTTACCAACTTCAGGAAGATGCCCAGGGCCGGCTTTACGCCTTCACGAATCGAGGCGTGGCGCGCATCAGCGGCACCCCCGGCCGGTTCCGCGTGGACACCTTCACCACGGAAAGCGGACTGCCCAGCAATGAGTTCAACGGGGGCGCGTCCATGAGGGACTCCTCGGGCCGGATCTGGGGCGGCACCATCCGGGGCGCGGTGGTCTTCGATCCGAAACAGGAATTGCCGGCCACCTCCGTGCCGGGCCTTGTCCTGGAGGAAGTCCAGGTGAACGGCAAGGCGCGGGTTTTGGCGCCAGGCAGCCCTCTTGGCTACCGGGAACGACGCTTGGAGTTTTCCTATTCCTTGCTCAGCTATTTCCGCTCTCGGGAAACCCGCTATCAGACCCAGCTCCTGGGGCTGGAGGAGACGCCTTCTGCGTGGGCAAGGGACCCGCACAGGGAATACCCAGGACTTGGAGCGGGGAACTATGTTTTCCGTGTGTGGGCCAAGGACTACCAGGGCCGTCTGGCGGGTCCGGTGGATGTGGCCTTCAGTCTTCGCGCAGCGCCCTGGCGCACCGGGTGGGCCTATGCGCTCTATTTGGCCCTGTTTGGGTGTGCGATCTGGTTGGCGATCCGGACTCGCATTAGGCAGTTGCAGCGGAGGACCGAAGAACTGGAAACGAGGATTCGTCTGCGCACGGCAGAAATTGAGGCCGCCAAGAACCAGATCGAGGCCCAGAACCAGCAGATCTCCCGGCTCCTGGAAAGCAGCAGCCTCGCCCAGCGCGACCTCATCAGCTGGTCCCGGGCTATCGCGGAGGAGCTGGCCCAGACCGTCGGCGCCACCAGCATCAGCATCCTCACGGTGCAGGGGGGGGAGTTGCGCTCGCTGGGTGAAAGCGATGCCCGGATTCCCACGCTGCAGGAGCTGCGGGCCCAGCCCTACCTGGACCCGTCCCAGGATCGGCGCAAACTGGCCGTGGGCGTATCCGCCGAGCGCCGTCGGGAACTTTCGATTCCGGTGAAAGGCCCCAGCGGCGAAATCCTTGGGGGGATGGTGCTTTCAGGACCCTTCCGGTGGGGCGAGGCGGAGCGGCGGTTGGTGGGAGTGGTGGCGGCCCAACTCGGGGCCGTGCTGGAATTGCAGAAGACCCGCCGGAGCCTCAATGCCGCCCGCCGGCAGCAGGCCCAGACCCGCGACAAACTACGGGAGCAAGGGCTGTCCCTGCTCCAGACGTGTCCTCGCTGTGGGCGCTGCTATGACGAATCGGTGCAAGCCTGCCAGTGGGATGGGGAAGCCCTGGAATCACCAAGGGTCTTGCCCTTCGTCCTGCAAGAGCGCTATCAGCTGGCCCGGATGCTGGGAGAAGGCGGCATGGGCCTGGTCTTCGAGGCCAAGGATCTGCGGCTGGGGCGGGATGTGGCCATCAAGCTCATTAAGCCCGAGCTCTTCGGCATGGCTGAAATCCACGCGCGATTCACGCAGGAAGCCAAAGCACTGGCGGGCATCGAGCATCCCGGCGTCATCTCGATTTTCGATTCCGGTGAACTGGAGGACGGCTCAGCTTATATGGTCATGGAGCTGTTGAAGGGCGTTGACCTCGGAACACTGCTGGCGCGCCATGGGCCTGGTACGCCCACCCAGGTCGCGCGCTTGCTGCGCCAGGGCGCCGCTGGTCTGGCCGCGGTCCACCGGACCGGCGTGGTGCACCGGGACCTCAAGCCCGCGAACATCTTCCTGGTCCCGGAGGGGGGCGCGTTCCAGGTGAAGATCCTGGACTTCGGCCTGGCCAAACCGCTGGCGGCGGAAGCCGGCGTGACCCAGACCGGCATGGTGGTGGGCACGCCCCACTACATGTCCCCGGAGCAGGTGCGGGGCCAGACCCTGGATGCGCGAAGCGATGTCTACGCCTTCGCGGCCAACGGCTACGAGGCCCTCACCGGGCGGCGGCTCATCTCCCCCACGGCCATGGCCGACATCTTCTCGCTCATCACACGCGGGGATTACATCCCGCTTCAGGAGTTGCTGCCCGGCGTGCCAGCCAAGGTGGAGGAAGCATTCAAGAAGGCACTGGCGGTGGATCCGAAAGCTAGGCCCTGGGACATCGAGGCTTGGGCCGTGGAATTCACGACCGAACTTGAAGCCATGAAACCCCGCGCCCGGGGCTGGCCCGAGCTTTTCAGCGCTGGATCTCCGCCGCTGGACGCCGAGGCACCCCCCACGGGGGCCATGCCCGAGTCGGGTCTCGTCTGATCTGCCAAACTGGAGCCATGGACGAGCGCTTTCTTCCCCCCAGTGATGCTCCGGATCTCGAGCGGTTCGAGCACCCCCTGGCCCAGCGCTATGCCAGCAAGGCCATGGTGCGCCTGCTCTCTCCGCTGTACCGGCAGCGGGTCTGGAGACGGTTGTGGATCGCCCTGGCGGAAAGCGAGATGGAACTGGGCCTGCCCATCCGGCCGGACCAGATCGCGGAGATGCGAGCGACCCAGGACGACGTGGACCTCGATGCCATCGCCAAGCATGAAGCGGCCTTGCGCCACGATGTCATGGCCGCCATTCATGCCTGGGGGGACCAGGCGCCCCTGGCGAGACCCATCCTGCATTTAGGGGCCACGAGCTGTTTTGTGACCGATAATGGCGACTTGTTGATTTGCCATGAAGCATTGCGCCTGCTGCGTAAGCGCCTGCTGGATGTGATCGCGGCCCTTTCGAGGTTCGCCGATGAATGGAAGGACCAGCCGACCCTGGGCTTCACCCATTTCCAGCCCGCCCAGCCCACCACCGTGGGGAAGCGGGCCTGCCTTTGGATCCAGGATCTGCTGCTGGACCTGGAGGACCTGGACCATCTCATGGCCACCACGCCGGTGCGGGGTGTCAAGGGCACCACGGGCACCCAGGCCAGTTTCCTGGAATTGTTCGAGGGCAACGGCAGCCAGGTGGAGGCGCTGGAACGGCACTTCTGCGAGAAGGTCGGGTTCGATGCGATTCCAGTGAGCGGCCAGACCGCCACGCGAAAACTGGAGGACCGCATCGGCCAGGTGCTGTGCGGCCTCGCGGCCTCCGCGAGCAAATTCGCCTGCGATCTGCGGCTGCTCCAGCACCTCAAGGAAGTCGAGGAACCCTTTGAAGCGCAGCAGGTCGGCTCCAG
Source organism: Acidobacteriota bacterium (assembly GCA_021786615.1). Lineage (GTDB taxonomy): Bacteria > Acidobacteriota > Holophagae > Holophagales > Holophagaceae > JANXPB01. The sequence continues at coordinate 9,241 of JAJYMZ010000309.1, read as the reverse complement.
CGCCATGCCCTACAAGCGGAACCCCATGCGCAGCGAGCGCATCAACAGCCTCTCCCGTTTCACCCTGGGATTGATGCCCTCCACCTACCAGACCAGCGCCAACCAGTGGATGGAGCGCACCCTGGACGACAGCGCCCACCGGCGGTTGACGATTTCTCAAGGCCTGCTGGCCGTGGATGCGATTTTAGTGCTCTATCTCAACGTGGCGTCGGGATTGGTGGTCTACCCCCAAATGATCAAGGCCCGGCTGGACCAGGAGCTGCCCTTCATGGCGGCCGAAGTGCTGCTCATGGAGGCCGTCAAGCGTGGTGGGGACCGCCAGGATCTGCACGAGACCTTCCGCCAAGCCGCCCTGGAAGCCGGCCGCCGCATCAAGCAGGAGGGCAGGGGGAATGAACTGCTCGTCCTCCTCGCCGAGGATCCAGCATGGGGAATGAGTGAAGGCGAACTGGCGTCATTATTGGATCCCCATCGGTTCACCGGCCGGGCCGGGGAACAGGTCAGGGCCTTCCTTGGCACGGAAGTAAGCCACGCGCTGAAGGGCCACATCCCAGCAGCAATCACCGAAATTCTCGTTTAAAGGACCCTCATGCTGAAAATCGCGGTGATCGGCGCCCAGACCCTGTTGGGACGCGAGCTTGTGGCCGCCCTGGAGCCCCAGGACTGCTCGGTCCTGCCCCTGGCGACGGGCCCCATGACCAAACAGGACGAAGAAGGAGACCTGATCGTCTTCGCGCCTGAACCCGACCTGATCCGGGATCTGGACGTGGTGATCCTGGCGGACACGCCCATCGCCGCAGACCTTTTCCAGGATTTCCCGGGGCGAATCCTGGACCTGCGCCCCGAGGCGGACCCAAGGGAATCCGGCGAGCCCATGCCCCTGACCGGGGACTGGCCCGTGGGCACGCTGCGCTTCCGGGGGCGCTCCGCCCTGGAGCAGGTGCTGGCGCAGCTGCCGCATCTGGTGGACGGCATCGGGGAGGTGTCCGGCACCCATCTGCGCTCCATCGCCCACCTGGGTGATGTGGGCCTGGGGGGCCTCATGGAACAGACCGCGGCGGTCATCCGGGGCGAAGAACCGGACACCCACACGTTGGGGTATCGCGCGGCGTTCGAGCTGGTGCCGCAGTCCCCCCGGGGCAACCTGGTGGAGGTGCGCACCCCCACCTTCCATGGGGACCTGCTGGTGCTGAACCTGCGCGCAGCCCAGGGCAGGGATCTCGTGCCCAAGCCCCCACCCGAGGGCGTCGCCTGGGTGGAGCAGCCTCCGACCTCCCGGGATGTGGCGGTCAGCATCAACCTGCTGGCCCATCTCGGCCTCTCTGCCGACAAAAAACAAGGCATGCTGACCCTCGGCTTCGACCCCATCCTTTGGGGTGTCCTGCGGCCCACCCTCAGGCTGCTAGGCCTGTGAGCCCCTTCCTCTAATGGCGAAAAAACTCGATCAACCTCAAGGGCGCGGTGATTTCTTCAAGTCGCTGGGGACGCTCGTGGCGGGGTTCATGGCGGACCAGGTGGAAGAGGCCATCACCAAGGCCAGTCCCAAGGTGCTGAGGCCTCCAGGGGCCTTGGACGAATTTGCTTTTCTGACGGCCTGCACCCGTTGCGGTGATTGCATTCCCGCCTGTCCCCAGGATTCCATCATCAAGGGCGGCTCCAACATGGGGCTGGGGCTCAACGCGCCCTATCTCGATCCGCGCTCCATGCCGTGTTTCTTGTGCAGCGATCTGCCCTGCGTCAAAGCCTGTCCCGAAGAGGCCGGCGCCTTGGTCTGGCCCCAGCGCACCACCAAGGATGGCGAGGTTCTGGACGGACCGCGGGCCGTATCCATGGGCACGGCCCGAATCAAGGAAGCTCTGTGCCTGACCTATGAACACGAGGGCGAGAACGCCCAGGCCTGCCGCACCTGCGTGGATCGCTGCCCCTATCCCGGCGTGGCCATCCGCATCCTGGATGCGGAGGACGGCCGCATTCCCCACCCCGAAGTGATGGAGGACTACTGCACCGGCTGCGGACTGTGCGTGTTCGGCTGTCCCACCGTCGAGCCCGCCATCGTGGTGGATCCACGGCGCTGAGGGACAAGAGCACACGCCTCGTGGCAGTGGTCCTGGGGTTTGGGCTCACGGCACCCCCGCTGGCTACGGGCTTCGGGCTACCGGCTTCGGGTTCGCAGCAGCAATGCCACAACCCAACGTGAAACGATTTTTTGCCTGAAGTCCGCAGCCCGAAGCCTGAAGCCACGCTTCATCCCATCCAAACGCAAAACCGGGATTGAAGCGTTGCCTCAAAGCCGCATCCCTGCTAGCTTTTCAAGGCCAGTGAAAGCAGCCGCATGAACCCATCCTTCCACATCGGGCATTCGAGAATCCGCAAGGAGGGCCGGGCCAAGGTGAGCGGCGCGGCGCAATACACGGACGACATGCGGATGGACGGGATGCTCTATGGCGTGACCGTGCGCTCCTCGGTGCCCAGAGGCATTCTCAAGGGCATCGAGTTCGGAGAAGGCATTCCTTGGGAGGAATTCACCATCGTCACCGCCCAGGATGTGCCAGGTGATCTCCGCGTGGATCTCATCGAGCACGACCAGCCCTTCCTGGCGCTGGACCGCATCAATCATCCCGAAGAGCCTGTCCTGTTGCTGGCCCACGCGGATCGCTACCTGCTGGAAAAGGCCCGGGACGCCGTGCGCCTGGTGATCGAACCCTTGCCGCCGGTCTTCGAGCTTGAGGAATCCTTGGCCTGCAAGGAAGTGATCTGGGGCCAGGACAACCTCTTCAAGAAAATCCTCATCGAAAAAGGCGATGTGGATTCTGTTTGGGGCCAGGCTGCGCATATCGTCGAGGGCGAGTACAAGACCGGCGCCCAGGAGCAGCTCTACATCGAACCCAACGGGGCCCTGGCCGTGGCGGATGCCGAGCACGGCGTCACGGTGTGGGGTTCGCTGCAATGTCCATACTACGTGCACAAGGCCCTCAAGGCGCTCTTCCGGCTGCCCGACCACAAGGTCCGCGTCATCCAGATGGAAACCGGGGGCGGCTTCGGCGGCAAGGAGGACTACCCGAGCCTCATCGCGGGACACGCGGCGCTGCTGTCCTGGAAGTCCGGCGGCCGGCCCGTGAAGATCATCTACGACCGCGCGGAGGACATGGTGGCCACCACCAAGCGCCACCCCTCCCGTACGCGCATCCGCAGCGCCTTTGACGCCGAAGGAGGCCTGTTGGCGCTGGACATTGATTTCGCGCTGGAGGGCGGGGCCTACCTGACCCTGTCGCCGGTGGTGCTGAGCCGCGGCGCCATCCACGCGGGCGGGCCCTACCGCTGTCCCAACACCCGCATCCTGGCCAGGGCCGCCGCGACCAATACCCCTCCCCACGGGGCCTTCCGCGGGTTCGGGGCGCCCCAAAGCCTCTTCGCCATCGAACGCCACATGGACGTGGCGGCGGCCCAGCTGGGCCTGGATCCCATCGCGCTGCGGAAAACGAATCTGCTCCGGATGGGGGATGCCACGGCGACGGGGCAGATCATCAAGGAGAATATTGATCTGCCGGGTTTGTTGGACCGAGCCCTCGAAAAGCTGGATTACCAGACGAAAAAAGAACATAACCAGATCCACAACGCGAGTTCGAGCCCCATCAAGAAAGGCCTGGGTTTCGCGGCCTTCATGCACGGCTGCGGTTTCACCGGCTCGGGCGAATCCTACCTGGCTTCGGTGGCGGGCGTGGAGGGCCGGGCAGATGGCAAGATCCATGTCCTGGCTGCTTCCACAGAGATGGGGCAGGGGGCCAACACCATCCTCAGCCAGGTGGTGGCCGAGGTTCTGAAAGTTCCGCTGGACTTTGTGGAGGTGGTCCGGCCGGACACGGCCCTGGTGCCCGACAGCGGGCCCACGGTGGCCTCCAGGACGACCATGGTGGTGGGCAAGCTGGTGCAGGAAGCCGCCATAGGACTGCGCCAGACCTTGATCCAAGCGGGCCTGCTCAAGGCGCCCTATGATGGCGAAGGCTTTTCAAGCGCCGTTAAACAATACGTCGCCCAAAACGGTCATTTGAAGGCCTATTCCCAATACAACACGCCCCCCCAGATCGCCTGGGACGACCAGCTCTACCGGGGCGATGCCTACACGACCTTCGCCTGGGCCTGTTACGCGACCGAAGTGGCCGTGGACACGCGTACTTTCGAGGTCCAGGTGGAAGATTTCGTGGCGTTGCAGGAAGTGGGACGGGTGCTGAACCCCACCCTGGCTGAAGGCCAGATCGAAGGCGGCGTCGCCCAGGGCATCGGCTATGGCCTCAGCGAGCAGGTGGTGTGGAACAACGGCCGCATGGCCAACGGGCAGATGACCAACTACATCATGGCCACCAGCATGGACATTCCCCGCATACGAGTGTTCTTCGAGGAGAATCCCTATGCCAACGGCCCCGGGGGCGCCAAGGGCATCGGCGAATTGCCCATGGATGGTTCCGCCCCGGCCTTGCTCAACGCGGTCCAGGATGCGCTGGGCACCACCGCGCCCCGGGAGATCCCCCTGACGCCCGAACGCCTGATGAGCATTCTGGAGTCTGTCAATGTCTGAAAAAATGAAGTTATCCATCCTGGTCAACGGGGCACCCCGCACCGTGGAAGTGTGGCCCATGGCGCGGCTGCTGGATGTGATCCGCGAGGACTTGGGCTTGACGGGAACCAAGGAGGGCTGCGGGGAAGGCGAATGCGGCGCCTGCTCCGTGATCCTGGACGGCAAGCTGGTGAACAGCTGCCTGGTGCCCGCGGTGCAGGCCGAGGGCGCCGAGCTTCGCACCATCGAAGGCGTCGCCACGGACGACCAGCTCCACTCGGTCCAGGAGTCCTTCCTGCAGTGCGGCGGAGCCCAGTGCGGCATCTGCACGCCGGGCATGATCATGGCCGCCGTGGATCTGCTGCACCGCTGCCCCCATCCCGACGAGGCGCAGATCCGCGATGGCCTGGCGGGGAATCTCTGCCGCTGCACGGGCTATGGGAAGATCGTGGATTCTGTGGCCCAGGCCGCGGAAATGGCCCTGCTGGTCGCCGAAGGGCCCCGGTCTTGAAGGGCCAGGTCCCGAACTGCGCGGTCCAGACGCCGGCCACCCTGGTGGGCGCGTTGGAGATCCTGTTCGCCGAGAAAGGGGTCTGGCGCCCGCTGGCCGGGGGCACGGACTTGATGGTTCCCTTCGCCGCGGGAACGCTGCCCTTCACGCGCTTCCTGAATTTATGGGGCCTGGCTGAATTGCGGGGCATCGAGATCGCCCCGGACAGCCTCACCCTGGGCGCCCTCACGACCTATGCGGAGATCCGCCAGCATCCGGTGGTTGCGTCCGAATTCCCCAATCTGGTGCAGAGCGCGTGGGTGACCGGCGCCATGGCTATCCAGAACCGTGGCACCCTGGCGGGCAACATCGCCAATGGCAGCCCCGCCGCCGACACGCCCCCCAGCCTGCTGGCCTACGGCGCCGACGTGCAGCTGCAATCCCTCGCCGGTTCCCGCTGGGTTCCCTACGAGTCCTTCCATACGGGCTACAAGCAGACGGTGGCGTTGCCCGAGGAGCTCATCACACGCATCCGCATCCCCCGCCCCAGCGGCGACACCTTCCACTTCTTCCGCAAAGTGGGCACGCGGAAGGCCCAGGCCATCGCCAAAGTCTGCCTTGCCGCCTATGCCCGCGCCGAGGAAGGCCGCGTGGCCGAATTCCGCCTGGGCATGGGCAGCGTGGCTCCGGTGCCCATGAGAGCCCTGACCACGGAAATGCTCATCCAGGGACAACGGCTTGAGGCCCTCGACAGCCGTTACATTGCCGGGGCCAAGGAAGCCCTGATGGAGGATATCCGGCCCATTGACGACATCCGCAGCACCGCCGCCTATCGGCGCAAAGTGTCGGCCAATGTGCTGGGGCAGCTGCTGGAGGCCATGGTGGAGCAGTTCCGGCGGCGGTGAATAAAATTCATACCGACGGTGGTAATCTATTTTTCCTGCACCATGTCCATCAAACCTGACTCACCCCCCATCCAGGTCCGCCTAGCGGAAAGCTACCGGGACCTGCCCTTGGCGCAGCGCGCCATCGCCGACGTGCTGATGGCGGATCCGCTGCTGGGCGCGCTGTGGGGCATCGAAATCATGGCTGGCCGCGCCCGCGTGAGCGTGGGAACCGTCATCCGGTTTGCCAAACGCCTGGGCTACAAGGGCTTCAGTGAATTCCGGGATGCGCTGCGCGCAGCCTGCAGCACTCGCTCCGAAGAAGCGGAGCTGGAGCAGCAGCTGGACGTGCCCCAGGACATGCTCGGCACCCTCGGGGGCGTGGTGCGGCGGGACGGCAAGCATCTCTCCCGGCTGATCCAGGCCGTGGACCCCGCTCTGCTGGAATCCGCGGCCCGCCTGCTTCTGGACTCGAACCACCGGGTGATCCTGGGCCGGGGCGTGGGCCACGTCATGGGCCTGATCTTCGCTTTCTACCTCACCCAGGCCGGCGTGCCCTGCATCGCGGCGCTGCCATCGGACTTCTCCAATCAGGTGGCGAACCTCGGCCCCACGGATCTGCTCGTCGTCATCAGCTTTTCACCCTACAGCCGCGAGACCGTGGATGCCGCCAGCTTCGCAAGAGAGAACGGGGTGCCGCTCCTCGCCTTTTCGGACCGCAAAGACTCACCCCTCGCGCCTTTCGCGGACATCCTCATTCCCGTGCCCAGCGAAGATCTCCTTTTCAGCTTCAGCCTCACCTCCTTCGCCACGCTCTCCCATGCCTTCGCCATAGTGCTCGCGGCCCGGGACCAGTCCGGCACCCTTCAGCGCCTGAAGGCCGCCGACAAAGTCGCCCAGCCCCTCTTCGTGGAGCACTGGCTGCCCAAGCAGCCGGGGGCGCTGCAGCTGAAGACAGGAAAACTCAAAGGTTGAGGCAGCAAACGACCTCAGAAGCGATCCCACAACCCGTGTGCCAGCTCGCGGCTCCTGGCAGTAAGTGCAGTTTCATCAAGGTCAATTCGCAGACGCTTGCTTTCCATCAGAATACGGCCTCCGCAGATGGTCGTATCCACCGTTGCCTGGGAGATGCCGAAAACGAGGTGGCCCAAGGCCGTGCTGTCGTCCAGGGGCGTGGGCGGATCGTAATCCACGAGGATCACGTCGGCGGCGGCGCTTTCATCCAAAGTGCCGATGGGGAAGCCCCACAATTGGGTGGCCAGTTCGGGATTGCGGACGAAAAGGGTGTCCGTCAACTCCATGAAACCGCAGCTGGGGTCATCCTGGCGCAGGTGCTGGGCCCAGAGCCCCACGCGCAATTCCTCCAGCATGGCGACGGTCATGGCGTCCGTGCCGAGGCCCACGCGGACGTCCCGCCGGACCAGTTCCAGCACGTTGGCGATGCCCACGGCGTTGTTGAGGTTCGACTGGGGGTTGTGAACCACGAACGTGCCCATGCGGGCCAGGGTTTCCATGTCCGCTTCGTCCACATGGACGGCATGGGCCGCGATGCTGCCTTGGCCGAGAATGCCGTGGGCCGCGAGGCGGGTCACGGGACTCTTGCCGTGCATCTTTAGATTCGCGGAGACATCCGATGCCGCTTCGGCCACATGGACATGGAAGCCGATACCGAGATCGTGGCCCAACCGTGCAGCGCGATCCAAGGTGGCGTCTGACAGCGTGAAGGCCGCGTGCAGGCCGAAGAGGGCGCGAAGCTGAGGATCGCGCGCATCGGAGCAGGCCTTGGCGAAGGCGGCATTTTCTTCGAGTCCCTGGTCCGTCACGGTTTGGCCGTCGCGGTCGGAGACCTCGTAGCAGAGGCAAGCGCGCAGCCCCGAAGCCTTCACGGCCTTGGCGATGCGATCCAGAGAACCGATAACCGCGCCGGGGCTGGCATGGTGGTCCACCAACGTCGTGGTGCCCTTCCGGATGGCCTCCAGCAGGATGACTTGGGCGCTGACTTCCACATCGTCCAGGGTCAATTGGCGGTCCAGCCGCCACCAGAGGTTGGTGAGCACTTCCTGAAAATCGTGGCTGGGCGCGGCCTTGCCGAGGCCCCGCACCAGGGTTGAATAGAAGTGCATGTGGGCGTTCACGAAGCCGGGCATCACCACCTTGCCCTTGGCATCCAGCACGCGGTCGAAGGGGCCCGGAATCTCAGCCGCAGGCGCGATGCGCGCGATGAGGCCGTCTTCGATCAAAAGCGCGCAGCCTTCGAGAACACGGCAAGGGCGCCCAAGGGTGAGCAGCGTTCCATTCTGGATCAGGATGCGGGACATGGGGATTCCGTGGATCAGCACATGGATCAATCGTTGGCTTGAAAGGGCTCAACTTTTGAGATGGGGTTCAGGCAGGGCGACGTTTGGTTTTTATCCCCTTCATCCTTGTTAAATCGTTAAAAGCTTTGAAACAGGGATGAAGGGGATGAAGGGGATAAAATAATACGACCGTCAGCCCATCTTTGATCAGTACTGTAGGTTGGAAACGCGGTGCGAAGCCACATTCTCCTTGAATGCGTGAATTATCTAGTTGAGAACCCCAACCCGACTTCCTTGTTGAAGCCTTCGATCAGCCGATCGAACTCTGCGGCTTCTTCCTCGAAGAGCTGGCGCCAGTATTCGGGATCCCACTGGGCGCAGATCTCTGCGTAGGTCTTGCCCTGCTGCTCCACCCAGGTGTAGTACTTCAGGTTGTGGATGGCCTTGCGGTCCGTGTAGGTCAATTCCTTGAAATGGTCCACGGCCTGCCGCTCGAGGCTGCCGGTATGGGTCTTGGCCGCTTCGACGGCGGTGAAGGCGCCACGCTCGGTGGTCAGTTCTTCCAGGCGGGAGCGGTACATGTCCACAGAGTCCGTGAAGATCGTGAACACCACGTCGTTCTCATCCAGCTCCCAGTATTTGGCGGCCTTGATGGCGGCCAGCAGATTGCAGATGCCGCTGATGCCCAGCAGGCCGAGTTTCTCGATCTTCGCGGCATCCACACCGAGGGCGGCGAGGAAGGCCTTGCCCGCGGGCTCGTTGAACAGCCGCAGGATGCGCATGCAATCCTCGTCGTCAATGGCGGCTACGGCGTCCGTGTTGCGGACGTTGTGGACCCAGGGCACGTGCTTGTCGCCGATGCCCTCGATGCGGTGGTCGCCGAAGCCGTTCATCAGCAAGGTCGGGCATTGTAGCGCCTCGGTGGCGATGACCTTCAAGCCGGGGAACTTGGTCTTCAGATAGTCGCCGGCGCCGATGGTGCCCGCGCTGCCCGTGGCGCTCACGTAGGCCGCGAAGC
>JAJYMZ010000197.1 GCA_021786615.1 Acidobacteriota bacterium | reverse complement strand
GGTTGAAGTGCTGGGTTTGAATCGGAAAAAGTTCGAGTGGGTTCATCAACTTGGGCGCCTCCTCTCGAGGAACGAGCGGCTACATTTCCTCATTGGAAACTCGGGATGCTCGTGCCGTGGCACATGGTGTTGTTGAAGCAGCCCGGCGCCGTGCCCGCGGGCGCGGGGGTCGTCGGCTTGAGCGTGGAGTTCGCTCCATCCTTGTGGCACTTGTAGCACTCAGGCGCGTTCCCGATATCCGTGAACACGTGGTTGGGCTGGTCCGCGGTGGCGCCCACCCAGGGCCTGTCCGGATGCGGCGCCTTGGTGTGGCAGGACTTGCAGGAAGGCGTGACGCCCACGGGGTTGTCATAGGTGGATCCGTGGCACTTGGCGCAGTAGGCGAAGCCCGCCGTGTTGGTGGGCGCCAGCTGGGCTCCGAGGCGGCCATGCTGGGCCGGGACTTCCCAACCTGGCTGATGGCTGGGACCGTTGGCGTGGCACTTGAAGCAGCTCACGCCGGAGATGCCGCCCGTGGAGTTCTTGTCCGTGGTGGAGCCATGGCAGGTAGTGCACTGGGCCGGGTTCGCGATGAACTCCGCCCAGTGGTTCTGCAACCAGTCGGTGGGATGCTGGCCCTTGGCGGTATCGAAGCGGGGCGCGTTGGCGCTGCTTCCGCCACACCCCGCTAACAGAAGGGCGAAGGCCGCCGCTGAAATAAAACTGATGGCTTTTCTGGCTCTGCTCATCGTGTTCCCCTTTGGCGCATAAACAGACCCCCTACGCATGACAGGCCGCGCACTTGTCGTTGTTCGAGCGACCGTGGCACTTGTAGCAGCCCGTCGGATCAATCTTCCCGTCCATCCGGTGCAGGAGCAGGTAGTTCGTCCGGTGCGGCATCTCCCGGTCGGGACGGTTCCCCAGCTTGACGGACGCGGGCAGGGAGACCTTCCCGCCATGGCAATCCGCACAGAAGGATGGGGCGTGGCAGGAGGCGCAGGTCTGCGCATCCTGGTTCGCCTGGAAGCGATGGTTCTTCACGAAGGTCGGGGTGTGGTTGAAGGACTCGAAGGTCTTGAGGCCGCCTTTCATGGTTTCGCTGCCATGGCAATCCGAGCACATGGGCCGGGAAGCCGTCTCGATGCCTTCGGGATGGGTGGGCGTGAAGCTCGTGTGGGGCGACAGCAGGGCGCAGGCGGTGAGGAATCCGATGCCTAGCACCGCCACGCAGATGAGGAGAGTTTTCCGGATCATTTTCGGCCTCCCTTGCTGGTGAATCGGTATTCCACCCGGAGCAGGCCCATGACCTGTTTCTTGAAGAGGGCGTCGTCGCCGTAGCTGAGATCCCCGGAAACCTTCAAGTTGGTGGTGGCCTGATAGCCGAGGGAGCCAATGATCTGGTAGATGGAACCCTGGCCACCCAGATTGGGATTGGTTTTGTCATCAAAATTGAAGAAAATGCCGTCGAGGCTGGCGGACAGCAGGCCCTTCTGCACCATGGCCCAGGCCCTGATCTCCCCGTGGGACAGACCATAGAGGGGTCCCAGCGTGCCGGTGACCGGTGCATCGTCGGCGCTCACTTTGTGGTACCCGAAACCCGACATGATCTTCTGGTTGCTGAGGTTCCAGCGCACGTCGGCGCCGAAGCGGTTGGCGTCCCCGTAAGATTCGCGGTGGGTGCGGCGGAAATCCGCCACCACTTCAACGGACGCGGCGGATCCCCAGATCACGCTGCCGCCCACGGCGCGGAACTTGTCCTTCTCGTCCTGGCGGAACAGCGACTTGAAATTGCTGCCGGCGAAGTAGGCGAAGAAGTTCCGTTCAGTGAAGGCTCCCGTCACGGAAACCGAATCGCTGATCTTCACCGCGAGGTTGTAATCGTGTTCCGCGATCTTGGAAGGCTTCTCAAGGGTGCCCGGCGTGTCTGGATGGGAAGCGATATCGAAGAGTGTCCGTCCACTGAAATCCACGGACGCAGCCGGGGACAACCTGATATCGAAGCCCAGCTGCTTTCTGGAGTAATCCACGGGCGACGGGATCGGGAGATCCTTGGCGGCGGTGGAGCCATCCTGCAGGTAGGAAATTCCGATCTCGCCGGTCTTCGGAATCCGATAGCCCAGGCGGGTTCCAAAGATGATGTCCCGCTGGAATTCGTAGTCCGATTTCGCAGCCGGATCCAGGACGCTCGTGAACCGCACGGGCCGTCCGCCGAAGGCCGAGATGGTGAAGCCGCCCCGCAGATCGGCCCGGGCGCTGACGCCATCCACGTGCTCGATGCCCCCGCCCTGGTTGATCATGAACCGGCCCGCTTTGATTTCGGCGTTGGCCTGGGGGAACTGGTACTGGAGGTAGCCGTAGGTCAGGTACCCACCTGATTTCCCGGTGGGGTTGGACTGATCCGCCAGATCCGTCAAGCCCCACCCAAAGAGGTGAAGGGACAGCGCGTCGGAGCCCAGCTGCGTGGCATCAATGCCGAGGAACTGGGTGGCCGGGGTGTAGGTGGCCTTGTCGAAGCCTGGCGTCTCCTGCTTCCAGGTCTGGGCCAAGGTGGTGCTATAGACACTCACTTCCTGGCCCCAGGCCGAGGCCGAGACCAGGGTGGCCAGCAAGGCTACGTGCATGCATCGCTTCATGATTCGCCTCCACCCGCATTCCGCTTCAGCGGTGCGGTCCGAATGACCAGGGATCGCTTTCGCATGCCTAACCTCCTAATGGGGACGGTTTAGAACAACTGCATTTCACAACAGGCCCAAGTATTGTCCCATTTCCCGGGAAGGTGCTGTGACATCCATCAACTGTCCTCGGGTACATCAAGAAGTCCTGGTTTCGATGATGGACAAGGTCAAGACCAAGCTCCAGCGAAAAGATTGGTGGTAAATAACCGCCATGATCCTTCTCCATCCATTCCCATCACCGCTTTACGCCGCGAGGGGGCCGTGCCTCGCGGAGATCCCGCCGAACCACCGTTATAGCCAGTACCGGCGCGCCCTGGGCGTGGCTAGAATCCGTATTCCAGGATCGATGTGACAACACTTCCAAGGGCGAAGAGAGATACTGCCCCCAAGGCCGGGGATTCCAATCCACCAAGTGTTGTGACCAAGTCCACTCATGCGAGCCCCGGTTCAGGGCCTTTCTCGGGTCCTGGCGGCGTCTGGACTCTGAGTGCACCCATGTGTTCAGCTGGAATTCGAGGATCCCCATGCTGAAAAACGAAAAGATCGCCCTCATCGGCTCCGGCACCATGGGCAGGACCATCGCTTCAGGGCTGTTGAAATCCCGCAAGGTAAAGCCCGCGCAGCTGCGCGCCACCACGCGCCGCGCCGCCACCGCGGAAACCTTCACCAATGACCAGGGCGTGGCCTGTTCCACCGACAACGCGGGAGTGGCCGCGTGGGCGGACATCGTGATCCTGTGTGTGAAACCCAAGGACATCCCGAAGGTGTTGGAGGATCTCCAGGCGAAGGGCGCCCTGGCCCACAAACCGCTGCTCATCTCCATCGCCGCCGGCGTCAGCACAACATTCTTGGAAGCCGCCAGCGGCGGCGCCTGCCCGGTGCTGCGGGCCATGCCCAACACGCCCTGTTCCATCGGCAAGGGCATGACCGTCGTGGCCAAAGGCAGTGGTGCCAAGGACGCCCATGTGGCGCTGGCCAAGGAAATCTTTTCGCCCTTGGGGCGTTTCCTCGAGCTGGAAGAGAAACACATGGACACCGTGACGGGCCTCAGCGCCAGCGGCCCGGCCTTCATGTACATCATCATCGAGGCCCTGGCCGATGGCGGCGTGATGCGCGGCCTGCCCCGGGCCGTGGCCGTGGAGCTGGCGGCGCAGATGACCCTGGGCGCCGCGGAAATGGTGCTGGCCACCGGCAAGCATCCCGCGGCCCTGAAAGACGACGTGACCACCCCCGCCGGCTGCACCATCGCCGGCATCCTGGCCCTGGAAGACGGCCGCATCCGCAGCGTCCTCGCCCGCACCGTGGAACTGGCGTCGAAGGTGGCGGGGGAGCTGGGGAAGTAAATTTCTGCCTTGGGAGCGCGTCCTTGAAACCATCAGCTGCCGTTCGTTGTCTGCTCATCCTGATCTGTTTCGGCGCCGCCGCGTTTTCGCAATCCGTGGCGTTCACGTTTGACGACGGGCCCAAGCTGAAGGCGACGCCACTCATGAGTCCCCAGGCGCGGAACGCGTCGCTCTTGGAGACTCTGAAAAAGCATCGGGTGAAGGCCGCGTTGTTCGTGACGCTGGCAAATGGCGCGGACCGGCCCGAGGGATTGGCCATGGCCAAGGCCTGGGGTGAGGCCGGGCATTTCATCGGCAATCACACCGTTACGCATCTGGACCTGAATGCCAAGGCCGTCACCCTGAAGCAGTACCAGGACGAGATCCTGGCCTGCGACAACGTGGTCCGATCACTTCCTGGCTATAAGCCGTGGTTCCGATTCACTTTTTTAAGAGAAGGCGACACGCCTGAAAAGCGCGATGGCATGAAGGCCTTCTTGAAGGCCCGGGGCATTCGCAATGCCTATGTTTCCCTGGACACCTCGGATTGGCGATTGGACGCGGCCCTGGAGGCTGTTCTGAAGGTGCATCCAAATGCCGACTTGAAGCCATTCCGCGTTACCTACTTGGCTCACCTCCGCCAGCGGGCCGAGGCCTATCGTGATCTTTCCCGGCGGCTCTTTGGACGGGACATTCCGCAGGTGCTGCTCCTGCACCACAACCTCATCAACGCCCTGTTTCTGGATGACGCCATCCAACAATTCACGGCCATGGGGTGGACCATCACCGATCCTGAAACAGCCTATAAAGACTTTGTCTACAGCCTAGACCCGCAGCGGCCCTCACCAGGCCAGAGCCTCCTGATTTCCGCCGCCCGCAGCCTGGGCTACCGGCCGGACAACTGGGAGCGGATGCTCGATGACGGGGACGCGGAAATCGCAGACCTCAAACGCAAAGGCGTGCTGCCCACGTCATTTGAGTAAAGAAAAATAGCCACAGATTCCGCAGATAAAAACACAACCTGATTCTGCCCCAACATCAGCCTGCTGTTTTTCAGGTAAAAGGGTGATCCACAGATTCTACAGATGACACAGATGACACAAATTTCCAGATAACAGGTGACCACGAAGGAGAAGCCATTTCCCGCTTGCTCCGCATGGGCCAACCGGTTTTCAGGGCGTCGGCGGCCTCGCGCCCTCGGTGCGGACGAGCCGCCGCCCTGAAAACCCGCGCGACTTCAGTCGTGCGGCCCCGGCAATGCCGGGGCGGCCCATGCTTCATGCAAAGCGCGATCTTTGCTCCTCCA
>JAJYMZ010000247.1 GCA_021786615.1 Acidobacteriota bacterium | reverse complement strand
ATGTAACGGGAGAGCAGGGGAGAAGGCGTAGCGGCAGTTTCCGGCTCGGCGAGGGGCAAGTAGATTTGGGGCCAGATGCCGCCGTGATCATCCTGGGTCAGTTCCAGCATTCCCCGGAATTCGCCCACCACCTGCTGAAGCCAGGGAAGGCCAAGCATGGAGTGGGGGTGTTTGAGGTGGGATCCGTTGAGATCCAGTGTGAGCAGAGCCCAGCGCCGGCCTCCGAGTTCCTGGAGTTCTATGACGAGGGTGAGGGTTCCTGTGCCCAGGGCCTGGCGCCCATGCAACACCAGATGGGTCGCGACCCGTTGAAGCGCATCTCCCGAGATTCTCAAAGGAAGAGGCTCGGCGCGGATCTTGACCTGGATGAGCGGCGGCAACATGCGCTGGAGCTTGGACTTGAGGGCCTCCAGGGCTTTGGCGGCATCCAAGGCCTCGGGTGCGGATGGCTCATCAGAATTCGGGCCTCTTGGAGTCAGCCGCTGAGCAGCGAGCAGGATCATCTCGGCGGCCTCGCGGGTGCCGTGTTCCAGTGTCTCGCCGAGAATCTGTTCTGCCGCAGGCACGATGATGCCCAAGGCATTCACCAGGGTGCGCTGAGAGGCCCCGGTACTATCACCATTGAGCAGCACGGGGCCCAAAGCTTCCCCCCGCAGAGCCAGCGTCCCTCCACGCTGGTCGGAAATCCACACCAGCGCCATGTTCCGGTCGAAGGCCACGGCTTCCAGTTGCACATCCTGATAAGCACCATCCTTATGCACCAGGGCAGACGTGGTTCGCCCTCGTCCATGTTGGACCAGCTGCTGGCGCAAATCATCCCAGGTGGATGCATCCTGGCCCTGGAGCATGGCGGAAAGCGGGAGGCCCCGGGCCTCGTGGCGCGGCAGTCCCACCCTGTGGCTGAAAGCTCCGTTGGATTCGGCGATGGCCCCGGAATCGTTGACGAGCAGCATGGGCTGGTTCGACTCGATGCCGTAGAGGAGCGAGGGATCCTCTGGCTTCTCGCTCATGTCCAACGCGGTCAAGGCCGTTCGCACCGCATCCCCCCGCCCTTCCACCCAGATGCCTTGGCTGCGGAGCCAGGTCAACTGCTGGAGGGCGAGGAGGCCGAGCAGCAAACCCGCCAATAGCGAGGCGGGGAAGGATAGGGTGGTGATGTGGCCTGGCAGGACATGATAGATGGCCTTGCAGATGAGCACCGTCGCGCCGCCGATGATGGGCACGCGCGCGACGAGCCAGCGGCCTTTGCTGAGACGGTACCCCAGATCTGAAAGCAGCATCCATAGAGCCGTCTGAGCGATGGTGGTGCCCCAGAACAGGATGAAAGAATGGGTGGCATCAAGCCCCACTTGCAGGCATAGAATCCACGCGAAAATCGTTGCCCCGCCCACGCCGAAGCCCAGGCGCCGGATGCCCTGGGCGCCTTCGCGGTTCAATTGCACGAACAGGCTGAAGCCGAATAGGGTTCCCCCAAGAAAAGCCGAAGGCAAAGGATCGAATCCCATCAGGCGGCTGACCATCAGCCAGGGCAGCGAAAGCACCGCCAGGATTCCTCCCAGGAAATAGCCATAGCTGATGCCGACCCTGCCTTTGCGGCGGAAGATCCAGAACCCGAGCCATGGAGGCAAGGGCAGCAACAGGGCGAGAAGGAGATCTTTCAGCATCAGAGTTGGACTACCTCAGCCTGCCACAAACCACGCAAGGCGTTCATGCACCAAAGCTGCCCGCCCGAAACTTCAGTCAAGGCAATGGGCCGGCGCTGGAGGGCAAACCCATGAGTGCTGGCCCACTGCGGCAGTTCCAGAGCTTCGGTGAGGCTTTCAACCCTGCCCTCCGAGGGGGGCAGGAAGAAGTCGCCACCCACCTGCAGCCCAATGGAGGCTATGGCAGTCTCGGCGAGGGTTCCTTCGGGCCAAAGGAGAAGGGCGTCCTCCGCTTGGCTTTCATACGCTTGATTTCGCACCTGGATGTCCCAGGCGCCCAGGATTCCCTTGTGCGCAGCCCTGGGATTGTCCCGTACATCCCCCAAGGGATGGGGCAAGGGGATCAAACGGTAGGGCGGGTGAGGATCTGGCATGGCCTCCAAACGAACCGAAAGCGCATCAGGAAATAACTGCATGCGGCAGGCGGCCGTTCCAGCCTCAGAAATCCAGGCCATCAGGTGAGGCATGACCTCCCTCAGCCAGGAGACCGCCCACCCAAGTTCGTTGGCGCCTGCTTCCAGCCGATGAAGGTGGCTTTCCAGATTCACCCCGTGCCCTTCTCGGACGCGCAGTGCCGTGCGGGGCAGGGGCGCGCCTGGGGGTTCCCATTGGGGCAGATGCGAGGCCCCGGGGCCGAAGGCCCGCCAGATTGCAGGGAAGTAGGCAGGCGTGCCGCTCAGTCGAACCCCTTTGCCAGAACCACTTCAGCACGCCAGGCGGCATGCTTCGCCCTGGCCGCGAGCCGCACCGCCAGGGCGGTGGCTTCGAGAAAATTCGCCGCATCGGACTGACCAAGCCCCGCCTTGTCGAAAGCCGTTCCGTGATCAGGGCTGGTGCGGATGAAGGGCAGGCCCAGGCTGAGATTCACCGCGCGTGCGGGTTCTAAAACTTTGATTGGGATGAGCCCCTGATCGTGATAGAGCGCCACCACCAGGTCGAATTCGCCTCGGGCGGCCCGGTGGAAAAGACTGTCGGCGCTGAGGGGGCCAAAAAAGCGGGGGGATGGGCGGCTGATGGGCTTTGCTGGAAGGGGTTTTCCTGAGACTTCTGCGATTTCCAGGCCTGAATGCGTGGCCGTTGCGACAGGCATGGAGCCGGTGGGCTGAACATTCCTGGGCTTGCTGGGGAAGATCTCCCACCCTTCAGGAATGGAAACCGAGCTGAAGGGTGAAGGCACATGCTCGAAAGGCATGGCCATGTCATCCAATCCAAAATCCATGAAGGCGGCTTCTGCCATCACCACCGCTTCGGCCAAGATGGTTTCTTCCTCTCCGAAGGCACCGCCCTCGCCTGCGTGGGGATTGAGCGCGCACAGGGCCACGCGCAGATCGTTCTTGCCTGTGAGCTGGATGAAACGGTCCGCGGCGAAACCGAGGGTCTGGGCGACGGACTCTGCGGTGAGCCCCTCCACCACTGAACGCAGGCTTTGGTGGACCGTGTGGAGCACGATTTTCAGGCTGGGGCTCACGAAGGCCATGCGGGTGATGGGGGACCCGGACAATTGCTGGAGGAATTCCGTATGACCCGGGATATCGTAGCCAGCGAGATGCGCGGACGCCTTGGAGAGCGGCAGGGTGACCATGGCGTCTGCTTCGTCGGCCATGACGAGTTGGGCGCCGATGCGGACTGCCTCTACGGCCGCCTTGCCCGAGGCGGCGGAGCCCTCACCCAGCTTGAGCATCCGGGGCGTTATTTCCGGGGTGGGATCGATCCAAAGCGCATGTCCCATGAGTTGCTGCTGACTGGGTTCCCAGGATTTTCCAGAACCTGTCCATAGACTGTAAAATTTGGCGTCAGGTAAATTGGGAGCTCCACCCGGCGGGTTGCCCCATCGCCAGCGGACGCGAGAGCCCGCCGCGGGCAGGGCTTCCAATAGATCAGGCCCCCCTTTGGACCCGATGACGATGACGTCCGCCCAGCGGTTGATGGCGAAGAGAGACCCCAGCAGGAGCTCGGAACCAATCCCACAGGGATCCCCAAGGGTAATGGCAATGCGTGGGCGGTGCGCGGCAGGTGGAACGAATTGGCTCAAGCGGTAACCCCTGATCCACTCAATCGTAGAGCGGGAGATCCACATCCGGTGGGAGAACCTCCTCTTTCTTGGAGCTGCTCTTTCGGCGAATGCGAGGCTCTTCCTCCTGTTTGTAAATGTATTTGATGTTGTGTTTGGGGACTACCAGGTTGGGTTCCTTCAGACGGTTGATCTTTAGGCAGTGCTTGTCATACCACTCGATGACACCGCGGACCTTCTCGTCATCCTGAAGCACCACCACCACTGGTGTCTTGGACTGCATCTGCTTGAGGTAGTAGAAACTCTCGGCGTTGGTCTGTTCTGGAGGCGCGATCTTGCGCCGGGGGCTGCCAAGGCCTTGGGGAGCCAGGGCGGCGCCAGGGTCCACAGCCGTAACGGCTCCATCGGGCTGGATCATGGTGGGAGTAGGTGTGAGCACCATGGCATTGCCGCCTGGGTTAGGCGAAGCGGCCCCGCGACCCATCTTTTCTTTGATTTCGTTCATGTTGGGGCGGATCAGCTTGCGGTTCATATCAAATCCTGGATCGGCTGAGAAACGCATGGTGCCCATGGGATTAAAAGCACCGAGGAAACGAAGGAGCCATTCTCTGGGGGAATGGCCGAGAATCTGACAGCTCTAGCTGATCCCCAGGGGGAACCTCTGCCAGGTTTATGACGGAATGTTATGAAAAGTTTAGGCCCAAATGTGGATCGCTGCCACTTGAGACTTAGAGGCTGTTTCAGCCAGCTCGGTGGTTCCAAATCGGGATCTTCAGGCTCACCACGGTACCGGCCCCTGGTTGGCTTTGAACTCTGATATCCCAGCCCATGGCCTGGACGAACTGGAAGACCAGGCTCATCCCCAGGCCTGTGCCTTCCCTGAAAGTGCTTGAGAATGGCACGAACAGCGTGCGCAACTGCTCCGCGTCCATGCCGCATCCGTTATCGCGAACCTGAACCATGAGCAGGTCTGGATCTGCTTCGAAGGCTAGGTGGACCTGAGGCTCAGAGACCCCCTCCAGCGCTTTCCGGGCGTTGGTCAGTAGATTGGTGAAAACCTGGTGCGCGCACAAAGGATCGGCCCTGACCCAAACTTCGGGGATGGGAGCCAAGTTCAATTCGAGGCCCTTCACGCGAGGATCGGTCTCCCAACTGGCGCGCAGCTCCTCGATGAGATCGGGGAAGCAGACCCGCCGGACTTCAACGGGCTTGGGCCGCGTGAAGTCCAGGAATTTCGTGAGGATGGCGCTGACGCGATCGGACTCGCGCCCCAGAATCCCCAGTGCCCGC
The DNA here is from genome assembly GCA_021786615.1 of Acidobacteriota bacterium. Taxonomy (GTDB): domain Bacteria; phylum Acidobacteriota; class Holophagae; order Holophagales; family Holophagaceae; genus JANXPB01. The sequence goes on along the minus strand of JAJYMZ010000247.1, from coordinate 322 downwards.
TCATTCATGGAGTAGGTGTGTCCCTCGCCCTTCAGAATCTGGACGCACCCGAGCATGGATGCCAGTGGATTCCGGAGCTCGTGGGCCAGACCCGCGGAGAGTTCGCCGATGGCTGCCAGGCGCTCGCTGAGACGGGTCCGTTCTTCCAGCGCCTTGATTTCTGTAAGGTCCTGGAAAAGCATCAAGTGCCCTGACTGATTGCCCTCGGAATCCCTCAGAGGGGCCACGTTGCCGCCGTAGAGCCGCCAGGCCCCGTTGGGCGCGATGTAGCTTCCCTCGAATCGCTGCTCCCGCGGGAGAATCTCTTGCCGGGCCAGGTCCA
>JAJYMZ010000139.1 GCA_021786615.1 Acidobacteriota bacterium | reverse complement strand
GCGGATGACCGATTTCTTCTATTTAGTAAGTCCTTTTTCTGGTTTGAGGATAGCGGGTATGCTGCAGCTATCGCCAAGCTGGATCCAGTTTCTGGATATCTCAAGTTCGAGCGAACGGAAGACCTGGGACTAGGCGCGCGGTATGTTCCAAGAATGAAGGGTGCAGGCAATTCTGGGGCATCAAAAAATGGGTCGGTCCCCCCAAAACAGAACCTGAAGTTCAGGATTTACCGCAATCTTACTACTGAAAATCCACCAACCATGGTTTCCATTGGAGATCGAGCGATCGTCTTTTCTATGCAGCTAGGCGTGTTCTGGACATTCGACACGCACGGAAGCTTGCGGAGAAAAAGTGCGCTCTATCCGGAGATTAAAGAAGATGACTACAAGGATCTGTTCCAGTTCGAGAAGGCCATCCTCGGATGGCAGATGACACCGGAACACAAAATCCTACTGGCCGCGCGGTCCATTGACGCAGTGCTCCTCGCTCGGAAGTCCCACCCCATCGTGTACGCGGACGGTACCACTTACCCCGAATATGCCCGGCAAGTCCACGATGATTGGGCTGCCAAGGATTTTCCTGATATCCAGTGGTGGAAGTTCGATCCCGAGACTGGGGATTTTCATCGCCAGTCTGCCCCCACTGGATTTCCAGATCGGCTGCAACAACTGGTCAGCCCCTATTCCCAAGTGGTGTTCACCTTCACCCCTGAGGGAGTCCCGGTGTTCCGCACACCCATGTCAATCCCATCTGGGGAACCTGCCTCGGTGCCCAAGAAGGGTATCCCGATCACGGCACCCACTCCGGAATCTTCAACGCACCAAAAAGACAGTTAGGTCGGACGTTGAATCGCGGCGAAATAGGCGAGTTTTTCCCCTATGGCCAGGCCATGACCTGGTATTTAAGCCGGACTGCTGAGGGCCTTGCGAGACTGCGGGAGATCCTGGGAACATGAAAGCAGGAGTCACCATGCGCTTCCTTCCACTCGTCCTCACCCTTTCCGCTTCCCTGGCCTTCGCGGGCGGTGAAGACACGGGCCTCATCCCGAAGGCCCAGCGAAAGGACGCGTCAGCCTTTGGTTTTACTGACGGCAGGAATATGAAGACCATCGCCGAGTATCGCGGGAAAGTTGTGGTAGTGGATTTCTGGACCACCTGGTGCCCACCTTGCCGCGCATCCCTTCCCGAAATCGCCCACCTGCAACGGCAGGAAGGGAAGGCGCCCATCGCCATCATTCCCGTCAATCAGGATGAGGAAGGCTGGAGCGTGGTCACACCCTTCCTGATGAAGAACAAGAAGGCATTGGATGGATTCAGGGTGTACATGCCCGGCGTGGGAAAGCACGGCGTCGCGGTACTGGGCAAGGTGAGCGGTTTTCCCACCACCTTCATCGTTGATGCTGATGGCAAGGTAGCCTGGATGTGGTCCGGATACGGCCAAGGACTGATGCTGGAACGCCTGAACACGCTGCTTAAGGAATTGCCGCCTCCACCACCCCGCAGCACTCCCTGAAATGATCTCCTTCTTGTGAGATTCCAATGCTGTACATTCCCTTCCCTCCCGCCCAGACGGCCCCAGTTCCCTCCGCTGATGCGGCCAAAGACGCACAGGCGGTGTTGACTGAAGTCCAAACCCGCATGAAGGCGGTGCAGGAGGCCTATACGCTCCACATCTCCTTCGGGAAATCCCGGGCCAGTTTCGACCCGCATCTCAAACCGATGATGGAATCCTTTGATACCCGGCTCAAGACGGAGAAACGGCCCGAGGTGCGCCAAGCACTCCTGGTGGCCAAGCTCTACCTGGCACCCCGGGCCGGCATCAAAGTCACGCCGGAACTTCGCCAGGAAATAGTGGCGGAGGTGCCGCCCACCTCGCCCGCCTGGTCCCTGGAACCTCGCCTGCTGCTGTCCGCGTTGAGCGTGCTCACGGATGAAAAAGCCGCCGATGCCTACCTGGCCGAGGCCCGGGAGCATCATGCGGACCCCGCTGTGCGCGGGCCCTTGGTCTTCAACCAGTTCGAAGAGGGTTTCTACGAAAAGAACGAGCCGCTCTGGAAAGGCGCCCTGGCAAAGCTCGACAAGGAGTACGCCAAGGAGCCCTACACCAAGGAAGCCCATCGGATGCTGGAATACGCGGCCAAGACGGCCATCGGCATCGCGGCTCCCGCCTTCAGCCTCAAGAGTCTTGAGGATCCGAAGAAGGTCTTCACGAATGCCTCCTTCGCGGGGAAATACCTGCTGCTGGATTTCTGGGCCACATGGTGTGGCCCCTGCCGCGGCGAGATGCCCGGCCTTCACGCCGCCTACGGAAAGTTCAAAGGCAAGGGCCTTCAAGTGTTGAGTTTGAGCTTCGATCAGAGGCCTGAAGACATCGCGCCCTACCGCGCGGATGCCAGCCACTCCATGCCCTGGAACCACGCCTTCGTGGAAGGCGGTTTTCAGAGTCCCCTGGCCGAGGCCTACGGTGTGCGCGGCATTCCCAAGCCGGTGTTGATTGGTCCGGATGGAAAGATCCTGGCCACCGAAAATGATCTGCGGGGCGAGAACCTGGCAAAGACGCTGGAGAAGTTTCTCGGCAAACCGTGAAAGAGGATTTTCGATTGGCGATTTTCGATTGACGATTGGAGCGAGACCCAATCAGATGCTGATCGACTTTCAACCTTTAATCTTAGACTTGGGACTTGTAACTGGCCCCGCCCATTGCCTCCCGCCGACGGCTTATTGCTTGAGCCACGCCAGCATGGACGCCTCCTTTTGGAAGCCTAGATTGCGCTTCAGCTCCCGGCCGTTTTCATCCAGCACCAGAACCGTCGGGTAGCTGCCGATCTTGAGGCTCACCGCGAGATCAGGGCGCGCCTTGTCCGTGTCTATGCGCACGGCAACGGCATGTTCCGCGAGCCATTTTTGCACGGCGGGATCCGACCAGGTCTTCTCATCCAGCTCGTGGCATTGCGCGCACCACTCGGCATAGATGTCCACCACCACGACTTTGTGTTCGGCCTTAGCCCTGGCCAGCGCCGCTTCCAGGTCCTGGCTGATCCAAGCAGGCGCGGTGGATTCAGGTTTGGCGGAGCCCATCTGTGGAAGCAGCTGAACGTGCGTGAAGGCTTCCACGGCCCGGATACCCAGCAGCACGCCCAGCGCCAGGGCAAGAAATCCCAGCGCCTTGAACATGTTTTGGACCAGGCCCAAGGCGGCTTCAAAGGCTCCCAGAGCCGCTGCGCCGATCAAAGCCACGGCGCTCCACATGGCCAGATTCAACCACGAGGGAACGATGTAACGCAGGCTCCACACCGCGAAAGCCAGCACCACGAGACCCATGATCTGCTTGATTCTCGTGAGCCAGTCGCCGCTCTTGGGCAGGGCCGCGCTGAAGGTGCCCACCGCCACGAAGAGCACACCCATGCCCATGGCGAAGACGAAGAGCTGCAAAGCGCCCAGGAGGACGTCACCCTTCTCTGCGATTTTCAGCAGCACGGCGCCGATGATGGGTCCTACGCAAGGTGCTGAAATCGGTCCCAGCACCAAGCCCATGACGAAGGCGCCGCCAAGCCCCTTGCGTTGGCCATCTCCCTGGAGCTTAGCTTGCAGGCCCCCGGGGAGGCGCAATTCGAAGGCCCCGAACAACGAGATAGCTAGCAGTACGAAGAGAATTGCCACTGGGATAAGGAATGCGGGCTTCTGGGCAGCAGCACCAAAGGCCGCACCCGTTTTTGCTGCGATGACGCCGAGTGTTGTATAAGTGACCGCCATTCCAAGCACGAGCATCAGACTTAGCAACAGGCCCTTGAGCTTGCCGCCACCTTTTGCGCCAATGATGACCATGGTGATGGGAATCATCGGAAAAACGCACGGCGTCAGGCTTGCCGCCATGCCCGCGAGGAAAACTGCGATGAGGGTCCAGAGCAATCCTTGATCGCCAGCAGGCTCAGGCTTGGGTGCCGTGGAGGAGGCCGCTGGAGTGACGGAGGAGGCTTCGGTTTTGGCGGGGGCGTCAGCGGCTTTGGTGAGGGGTTCTGCCGCTGCCTTCAGCACTGGAATATCCGTGGCTTTCACCTTCAAGGTCTGCGTCGTGGGTGGATAACAAACGCCGCCTTCACCCTCGGTGCAGGGCTGGTATCTCACCAGCAGTTCGACGGTGCCGCTGAGGCCTGACCCCTTCACGGGAATGGCCACGTTGTCGTGCCAGATGCCATCGCCCAGCTCGTCCTTGTCCACGGTGGGCGGCAGCGGCCCCACATCGAGCTTTCCGGGCGCGCCAGGGGCCAGCTTGATCCCCATGAAAGAAGCCTTGAGGTGGGCGCCTTCGGGCACCGTGACCACCACCTTGCCGCCATGGAGCCCCATGCTGATGCTCTTCACGGGATCGAACTGCTTCAAACCCTGGGCGAAGGCACTGATGGAAAACAGGGCGCACAGCAGGACGAAAGGCCGAAATTTGAGTTTCATCATCACTCCTGGATTCTAGGATGCCCGAAGCGGGGCAATCGTCTCACCGCTACGTTGTCCTTCGTCCGACATAGAGGCTCCAGCTCTGCGAACGCAGTGAGCAGGAAGGCGCCTGCGCTTGATAGCTGGAGGCGCCGTAACACCTTGGCCAGAAAAGCGCTGGCCAAGGCCTAACGGCGCCTAAGCTAAGTCAATGAACCTTTCAAACCTTGAGGCCGCCTATCCCTGGTTCGCTCCCCTGCTGGCCCGTTTCCAGGCCCATCTGGCCGCAGAGGGGCTTGCCCGGGACTCGGCCCACGATCTTTCCCACAGCCTGCGGGTGGCGCGTCTGGCCCACCGGATCTGCGAAGCCGAGAAGGCCGATGGCGACGTGGCCGTGGCCGCGGCGCTGCTGCACGATCTCGTGTGGGTGCCCAAGAACCATGAGGATTCTAACGGGACCGCTCAGCGGAGCGCCGAGCTGGCGCCGAGCCTCTGTTCTGGCCTGCCATTGATTGGCGCGAAATCCACGCGCATCGCGGAGTGCATCCTGACCCACAGTTTTTCCGGAGGCGGGCTGGCGGCCAGCCTGGAAGCCCGCATCGTCCAGGATGCGGACCGCCTGGAGGCCATCGGCGCCATCGGCCTGGCGCGGGTCTTTGCCACCGGCGCCAGCTTCGGCGCGGCACTCTGGCATTCGGGCGACCCTTGGGCGGAAAGGCGAGACCTGGACGACAAGGCCTACAGCCTGGACCACTTCGAGCGGAAGCTCCTGAAGCTCGCGGAAGGCATGAATACCCAAGCCGCCAAAGCCTTGGCCGCCAGCCGCCAGCAAGTGCTGCTGGGCTATCTCGCGGCGCTGCGGGAGGAGTTGGGGAGCGGTGGTCCTGAGTCCTGGGTCCTGGGTCTAAA
>JAJYMZ010000007.1 GCA_021786615.1 Acidobacteriota bacterium | reverse complement strand
GCGCTAGGCGATCTCTCAAGTGGCGCACCAGAAGCCCTAGTGACTGTTCACCGGGACCTCTTAACTTACTTTTACTGGACCAGTCAATCTTGAAAGGTATCGTGGTTCCTTCCATGTCTTCCTCGCTGCACCCGGGACAGGCATCAACAAAGTTCGCAACCCTACGAGGTTTTGTCAATATCTAATGATGTTTAATGTTGACTTTATACATTCAATTGTTAAAATTCATTTTTTATAATATTTTTTTAATTTATAAAATGAAAAGATTTAAATAATTTTTCAAATTTCTTCCCTGCAATGAAATCATTGCGGCCACAAATACGAAGTGATTCAGGTATTGTGACTCGTGGTGCCTCAACTGCCCGATGAACTCCTCCCCAAGATCCGGGTCTACCTGGATCTTCTGGATCATTGGAACAAGACTCACGCATTGACGTCTTTGGCGCCCATGGATCGGATGGAAGAACTGGTCCTGGATGCTGCCGCGCTCTTTCCATTCGTACGCCACTTGCCTGCTGGCACACGATTGGTGGACTTCGGCACAGGCATGGGAATCCCGGCCGTACCTTTAGCCCTCTTCCGCCCGGATTTGGATATCCGGGCCATGGACAAGGCCAAGAAGAAGATGGCTTTCCTCCGCCAGGTGGTCATGGAGTTGGCCCTGCCCAACCTCACGGTGCTGGAGGGGCGCGCCGAAGACCTCCCGCCCCAGGAAGCTGGAGCCGGCACCGCCAAGGCCGTGGGCTCACCCACCCTTTTGATCTCTTGGTGGATGCGGCATGGGCTACAAGGAGCCCCATTTTGGGCGTTGAAAGGGCCTTCCGGGGAATCTGAACCTATCCCTGAAGGCTGGGTTTCCCAAATACATTCATACAGCCTCCCCACCCGTGGCGCGAGGCAGCTTCTTGAATTGCATGAGTCTTAGCGACCGATATGAGATTACCAGTGCTTTTTCAGCGTGTGACGAGGTCGCCGACGCGGATTTCTTCGGAGGACCGCACGATGCGGCAAGTGGAGGCGGTTTCACCGGTTTTGACCACCAGTAGTTGGCCCAGCACATAGTTGGTGGATTCCATGACGGAGTCCTTGGGATTGCGGGCCTCGGTCACTGGGAAGGTCCTTTTACGGAGCCCCAGCATGGTGTCCCCAACTTGCAGCCCATCAGCGGTGCCTTTATCAATGATGAGCAATTCACCCTGGGCGGTGATGCCATGGTTGTCCCGGGCATAGATGACCGTCCCCAGATCCTTGATGGCTACGGGTTCGGTGATGTCCGAACGCAATTTGACGGGGATGTTGGCAGGCTCCGTGAAAGGCGCCACATGGTCCCCAATGTGTACCCCGTCCATGCACTGCTCAAGGATCGCCACGGAACCCTTGGGCAACACAGCGGTCACGTGAAGCACACCGACCTGCTGCACCACGGCGCCAAGGGAATGACGATGATGGGTGTCGGAAGGGTGGAATAGCTGTTTGACCCGTACCTGAAGGATCACATAGCGGTCCCCCACCTTGAGGCCCTTGTCGTGGCCACCATTCAGGTAGACCGTCTCACCGTCCGCGAGGGTGGTGCGTTCTGGGTGTTTTGTACCAACAATGGTGAGAGCGCCCAGTTCACGGAACAGTGCGGCGGCGCCCTTGGGGGCCAGGTAAGGCAGCTGGACGAAATCCTGGAAACCGAATCCCATTTCATCCCGCTGTTTGCCTTCGACCCGGTGCCGGTCCGGAGTCAATTGCGCCACATCCAAAGGAACCGCGACCGCAGGAGTCTCGCGGGCCGTGGGCTCGCCTGGGGATACTTCCTGGACTTCGGGGGCAGCCTCGCCTGGGGCAATGGGTTTCTGGGATCCATCCACGAGAATCGGATCGCCAGGGTAGATCCAATGGGCATCCTTGACCCATTGGTTCAATTCCCAGATCTTGGGCCAGGCGCGGGCATTGCCGAGGAAGCGCCCAGCCAGGCCCCAGAAGGTATCACCGGTCTGCACGATGTGCAGCCGCTGGCCTTCAGGAACGTTGATTTCTCTGGGGTAGGTCCATCTCGATTGATGTTCCGCCACCTTCACCATGCCTGGGGTTTCCTGAGCCGGTGGTGCAGCAGGGGCATCCATCGGTTTGGAAGCATCTTGAGCGGCGAGACTGAGGGTCAACAGCGTCAGCCATGGCGCTACGGCAAAGGGGCGCAGCCACTTGTGTAAAACCATCACATTCTCCCTAGGGTTAGGTTACAAAGATTATAGATCGTCCAATCGGATCATGTCGGAAAAAGCTTTCGACCTGTCATCCAGGTCCTTCTTTTGGACCGTTTCCAGACGCCCGATCCCGAATTGCTCAACAGTGAAACTTGCCATCACTGTACCTGTGATGACGGCGTTTTTAAGAGCTGGCAGATCCATTCGTCCAAGCTGGGCTAGTTTCCCCAGAAAACCACCTGCAAAAGTATCTCCGGCCCCGGTGGGATCCACAATGTCCTCCAATGGGTAGGCAGGTGCTGAAAATACACAATCTTCAGTCATAAGTACCGAGCCATATTCACCTCTTTTGATGACCAATACCTTGGGCCCTAAATTCAGGACCTGCCGATAGGCCTTCAAGAGATTGTGTTCTGACGTCAATTCCCGGACCTCCATCTCATTCACAAGCAAGATATCTACCTCTTTCAAGGTGCTGGCCAATTCCTGACGAGATCCGCGAATCCAGTAGTTCATGGTGTCCAGGGCGACCCACCGAGGCCGCCTGGCCATCTGATGGACGACGTCCAACTGCAGGCTTGGCTCGATGTTCCCGAGAAACAGGTAGCGTGATTGCCTGAAGGTTTCCGGCAGATGCGGATGGAAATCGGCAAATACGTTCAGCTGGGTGTCGAGGGTTATGGCTTCATTGAGCTCATCGCCATAGGACCCTTTCCAGCGGAAACTCCGGCCCGGTTTCTGCTCCAGCCCTTCGAGGTCTATGGGGCGGCCCTCAAAAACCGCTCTGTGCTCAGGCTTGAAATCCAGGCCCACCACTGCCACCAGCTGCGTCGGCACGAAATGGCTGGCGCTCAAGGTGAAGTAGGTCGCGGAACCACCCATGAGATTGTCCCTGCTTCCCCCGGGGGTTTTAAGATCATCGAAAGCAACACTTCCTACAGCCAAAAGGCTCATGGCGGCTCCACACGGGTCTGAATGGGGGAATCGGGCTTCCTGTTTATTTTCTGGTTTCCGGAAGGATCGGCTGGCTAAGGTAGAGCACCCAGGCCTGGGCACCCCCCATAGGAATGGGGGCCTGCGCATAGCGGGTAATCAATAGGGCCTCGGGCGTAGTCAAAAAAGCCAGGAACCCTTGTTTCAATGCCTCATTGGGACCCAGCAGCACCAGCAGGGTTCTCCATCCCAAGGCAACGCCATCGCGGACCCGCTCCTTCAGGCGCTCCTTTGCATCATTCAGGCTGTGCCTGCGCAGATCCAGGGTCCCATCCACCTCAATGGCCATGCCGGCCGCGAGATGCATGAGGGCTGGGCCAGACCGAGGACGCGCGGCTTCCGGCGAGGGCGAGGTTGTTGAGGTCATCCCTACATCATTGGCCGTAGCGCTAGGAGCTTCCGGGGTCTTCGGAACTTCAGGCGTGGGAATGGCAGCTTCGGGCGGGATGGTGGGGGCTTGAGATCTCATCACCGGGTTGTTTGGTGGGGTGGGGGAACTCGTCACCAAAAGGACAGGGGCTTTGGGGAGGGGTCGCAAGCCTTTCAAATCTGCCAATGCCTGGCTGAAATCATCCAGGGGACTTTCGGGACTTAACTTCTTTGATTCAATGTTCAAATTTTCTTCACCGGAAGGTCCAGCCGCCAATTCCTGCGGGGGCTTACTCCCTCCAGAGGGAGGCACAGCCACCCCACCCATGGCTCTCAGAAAAAGCAGGTCCGCGTCTTCCATGGATTGATGGGGCGTAGGCGGTTGAGTCGGCTTGGGCGGGGGAGCCGGAGGCCCGACGGGTTCCAGATCCGGCTTCAATTGGGCTTTCAGTTGGGCTAAATCCTGTTTCCAGACCATTTTTTCATCTCGCTTTGGGACCAGTTTAATCCACAAGCAACGGCTCGGCACGTCTCATTGCCGTTGCATCCGCGCAACGATGCGCGTCAAAAAGTATTGTGGATGGCCCTCTTGGCAATTGCTTAATTGCTGTAATGGTATATTTTAATATTTGTTGGCACAACCCTGGCTACTCATTGAAAAGGAGGAAACCATGCATATTTTGAAATTTTCTGCCCTGGCCATCGCCCTGGCCATCACCCCGGCCCTCGCGGCCCAGGAACCCCATCTGGGATTCGGTATCAACCTGGGATTCCCCACAGGGGATTTCCGCAGCAAGACCTATCCACCCAATGCGGATGTTCTAGCGGAACAGACCGATGGCTATGACGTGGGGATTGGCGGTCAGCTGACCGTGAGCTTCCCCGTGGACCCCACCTTTGCCGTCCGCATGAATTTCAACATCATGTCCACCAACGGAACGAATACCGCAACAGGGTACAAAGATCTGAATCTCAAGCACGAATTGTTCGGCATCGGCGGGGACATGCAATTCTTCCTCAACGGTGGCGCGCTCCGGCACCGGGGCACTTACCTATTGTTGGGGGCCTCCGCGGATTTCGAGCGATTTGACCGCAGTGACAGCTCCACCTGGGATTGGTGGGGCGACTCGACGGATACGACCCGCAAGAGCCGTCTGGCGGGGACCGCGGGCATCGGACACAGCTTCGGCTATGGCGGCGGCACCCGCTTCAACCTGGAAGTGGCCTTCCACAAGACTCTTTCCGGTAATGACCTCGCGAAACATGAGCCGCCTTCCGCGGACTTCATGAAGGTCAGCTTCGGATGGGTATTCTAAATTTGGCCTCAGTTGAAAAAGCCCCGCTTTCGCGGGGCTTTTCATGCCTATTTCCTTCTTCGCTTTTTGGGTTGTTTTGGTTTGGGTTGAACCTTGGCCTCAGGCGGGTCCTCGAGGCCCATCAGCCCATTCACGAAGCGCTGGCAGTCCTGGTTGGAAGCATCGAGCCTCTTGAGCCGCCGCCCGTAAGCCAGGCGATCGAAGCGCGGCTTCGCATCATCGGATTTCACCTGCTCCAGCTTGTCCACCACGTACTGGCCCACTGAACCGGCCTGGGCGATTTCCAGCTTTTCCTTGGCGATGAATCCATTCCATTCGGCCGCTGATTTGTCGAACAGCAGCTTGTCTTCATTCAACCTGGAGAGGATTTCCTGGATGGTCCGGAGGGAGGTCTCGCTATGCTGGATGGCTTTCCTGCGTTCATCCAGGGCGACTTTCAGTTGCTGGCGGGTCTTGAGCTGGGCCTCGGTCATCCCGACTTGGGCTTCCAAGGCCTTCAAGCGTTGC
>JAJYMZ010000241.1 GCA_021786615.1 Acidobacteriota bacterium | reverse complement strand
CGATCGCCTCCTAAGCGATAGGTCGTGCGTTCAAGTCGCGCCGGGACCACCATCATTTTGATGTCCACCTCCGAGCCGGAAATGGATGAAGGAGGCGAGATGGACGGCCACATGCCAAGATTTTTTCTGACTGAGAATTTCACCAGAATCGGTATATTCCTAGTGAACGAGAATTGCTGAATCACACAAATTGCCCGTGTTGTATGGCGATTAGGCCACTTATCCTCACCTCTATTAGGGTGTAATGGTTGAACTTCGATTGGATCTGTAGGCATTAAAGTTTTTTTCTGAAACTCTTGTTACTATCCCCGCACGGGACTATGCTCAGTGGCACGAAGTTTTTATTTTTCGGAGGATTGAGATGGCATCACTCAAGAGTTGGATACTTCCCCTAAGTGCATCCGTAGGCCTTATCGCGGCTGGTGGTGACACTGGGACTCAGTCCCCTTCCAAAGGTTGGCCATGGGAAGTTCAGCTTCAGCTCGATCAAATGAGCTATGACAGCGCCAATGTGACCGGACCTTTGGGAAGCTTCAAGGCGGGGGCTGATCCAAGCGTGGGTTTCGGCATTCGTTTCGCCATCGATCCCATCTGTACCTCCTGGGGCTCCATCCTGTTTTCCGCGGGCTATCGCGCTCCGAGCGACGTGACCATCAAATATGGACAAAAGGCCCCCTTTGACCTCAAGCATCGTTCCCAGGCTGAAATCGGCGTGATGGCCCGTTTCGGCAGCAATGAGCCCCGCCGACGCTGGGAGTGGGGTGTCGGTGTGGACGAGCGCTTTGATTCCATGCGCGCCACCGGCGATTGGGGCACCCCCACCGAGGACAAGGCCTGGCGTCCCTGGGTGCGCGGCATGGTCCGGTATGTCTGGGACGACGGCAAGAATACTCAGCCCTTCGTGGGCTTGGAAGTCGCTGGCGCCCTGGGCAAGGTCGAAGTGAATGACCAGAATTATTACCAGGATCTTGCTGTCCTGACGAACACCTTCCCGGCGGGCCACATTGCCCGCAACCAGGGTCCCGAGAGCTTGACACGCGGGCATTTCCCCACGTTCCAGGTCGCGCTGGTCGGTGGCATCCGCTTTGGCCGCGCCAACTGCGGCAGGCCCGTGGCAATGGCACCGGTTCCTCCCAAGGAAGAAGCACCTGCTGCTCCTGCGGCCGCTCCCACGCCGGCCCCTGCCGAGGCCGCACCGGCTGCTGCTCCTGCCACCGAAACCGCCCAGGCCCAGCCCGCTGAACAGCCCGCTCCTCCGATGGTGGATATCCAAGGGTTGTCAGTTCATTTCGGAACCAATAAATTCGTGCCGACCAAGGCCGCGGCCGAAGCCGTCAAGGGTTGGGCCGAGAAGTACAAGGGCGTCATTGACCCCACTGTCACTTCCGTAATCGGCCACACCGACAGCCGCGGTTCCCGCAAGTGGAATGAAGTCCTTTCTGTGAAGCGTGCCCAGCATGTAGCCCACATGCTCAAGGGGAACGGGCTGAACCTCGATGGCGCGAAGATCGAGGGCCATGCCTTTGATGAACCCATCGGCGACAACAACACCAAGGAAGGCCGCGCCCTCAATCGCCGCACGGACGTGACTTTCAAGGATGGTTCGAAGTTCCGAGTCACTGGCAAGACCGAGACCGCCCCCGATTACTCCCGTACGGGCGGTCCCCGTCGCAAGAAGGTTGCCAAAACAGCTGTTGCTGCCACTCCGGCCACCGCTGAAACCACCGCCGCTCCCAAGGCAGATAAGAAGTAGCAGTCTTATTCCCTGATCAAAAAAGGGCCTCCTGGGAGGCCCTTTTTAATTGACAGGAAAGCTTGGAACCGCTCAAGCCTTGGCCAGGAATTCCTCATAGACGCCATGGAAATCTGTGATTTTCTGGCCGTCGAATTGCCAGATCCTGGTGGCGACTTCGTCAATGAGATCTTCGTCGTGAGTGACCAGCAATAAAGTGCCCTCGTATTTCTGAAGAGCCATGTTGAGGGCCACGACGGCCTCCAGGTCCAAGTGGTTGGTGGGTTCGTCCAGCACCAGCACGTTGGGCTTCTGCAACATGAGCTTGCAGAACATCAACCGGCAGGCCTCGCCGCCGGAAAGCACCTCCGTTTTCTTGGTGCCCTCCTCGCCGCGGAAGAGCATCTGGCCCAGTACGCCCCGGATCTGTTCAACGGTGGCATCCGGGTCGAATTGGCGCAGCCAGTCCACCATGCTCAGACCAGGTGGAATGCTTTCACGGAAGTCCTGGGCGAAGTATCCCACCTGGGCCTCATGGCCCCATCGCACTGAGCCGCCATCGAGCTTGACAAAGGGCTCGGTGACACCCGGGGCGCCATCCAGCAGCGCGTTCAGCAAGGACGACTTGCCCATGCCATTGCGGCCCATGATGGCGATCTTTTCCCCTCGCATGATGGTGGCCGAGAATCCCTTGATGACCTCGGTTCCAGCGTAGCCTTTTGTGACTTTTTCGAATTCCAGCAGGTGCTTCCCGCTGGGGCGCTTCTGCTCGAACTTGATGAAGGGCCGCTGGATGTTGGACCGCGAAAGTTCGCTCGGCGCCAGGCGCTCGACTTCCTTGCGCCGGCTGTTCACCTGGGAAGAGCGCGTCCCTGCGGAAAAGCGCGCGATGAACTCGTTCAATTGCGCGATCTTCTTTTCCCGCTGTTCGTTGTCGGACTCGATGCGGGAGCGGGTCTGGGTCTTGGCCATGACCATGTCGTCATAGCCGCCGGTGTACTGGATGATGGTCTGGAAATCTATGTCGGCGATGTGGGTGCAGACCGCGTTGAGGAAATGGCGATCGTGGGAGATCACCAGGACCGTCCCGTCGTAATGGCAAAGGAACTCTTTCAGCCAGTGGATGGATTCGAGATCCAGGTGGTTGGTGGGCTCATCCAGCAGAAGCGCCTGGGGACGGCCAAAGAGGGCCTGGGCCAATAGCACGCGCACTTTCTGGCCGCCTTGCAGCTCACCCATTTTCCGCTCGTGCATGGGCTCGGGGATGTCCAGGCCGTCCAGCAGGATCGCGGCATCCGCTTCGGCGGTGTAGCCGTCTTCATCGCCCACGATGCCTTCCAGTTCACCCAGAAGCATGCCGTCCGCATCGCTCATCTCCTCCTTGGCATAGATGGCGTCACGTTCCTCCAAAGCCTTCCAGAGGGCCTTGTTACCCATGATCACCGTATCAATGACCCGGAATTGGTCGAAGGCGAACTGGTCCTGGCGCAGGATTCCCAGCTTGCGAGGGCGTTGCACGAGCCCTGTCTGCTGTTCCAGTTCCCCGGCGAGGATCTTCATGAAGGTGGACTTGCCCGAGCCGTTGGGGCCCGTGAGGCCGTAGCGGTTGCCAGGATTGAAGGTGGTGGTCACATTCTCGAAAAGAATCTTCGCGCCGTAGCGCATGGTGACGTTTTGAACCGCGAGCATGAATACCCCAGCTACTGACCGTTGAGCTCAGCCCCAACCCTCAAGATTAACGTAGACGCTGGTTTTTCTGGAGGCTTTTTACCCCAGTCCTCCAAAGACCCGGGATTTTTGCAATACTGGTATACGCTTACCCGCATCACGCTGCACAGCCCTTGAGGAATTTTCCGCTCATGCCCCTTGACCCAGAAAAAATTGGCCGCTACGAGGTCCAATGCGTTCTCGGACGGGGCGCCATGGGCGTGGTCTATCTGGCCCTGGATCCGCTGCTGAAAAGGTCCGTGGCCATCAAGACCATGCGGGATAACGGTGAGGATGTCTCCAACACCATGGAGCGCTTCAAGCGGGAAGCCGAGATTAGCGCCAAGCTGAATCACCCGAACATCATCACCGTCTACGATGTGGGCGTGGACAAGGAGATGGGCCCTTTCCTGGCCATGGAATACATCCAGGGCTCGAGCCTGGCGCATTTGATCAAAGAGAACCTGCCCATGGATGTTGGCCTGCGCCTGCTGCTCCAGGGCATGGCGGCCTTGCAGGCGGCAGAGCAGGGGGGCATCATCCACCGGGATGTCAAGCCCGAGAACATGCTCATCAGCCTGGAGGGGCGGTTCAAGTTGATGGATTTCGGCATCGCCCGTGGGGACCAATCGAGGTTGACCGCCGCGGGAATGGTCTTTGGCACCCCTTCCTACACCGCGCCAGAACTGCTGGTGGGCGGGGAGCCATCCCCTGCCACGGACCGCTATGCCTTTGCGGTGACGGCATTCGAGGTTTTCACGGGAGCCTTGCCGTACCAGGGCACCAGCGTAGGGACGACGCTGTACCGGATCGTCCACGAAGCCCCAAAAATGCCTGAGACGCTGCATCCGAAACTGCAGGAAGTCTTCCTCCGGGCTCTGGCCAAGGATCCCCGGCAACGCTACCGTGATCTGCCCAGCTTCATGTGGGCGCTCATCAGCGCGGCTCCCATCGCCAACGACCAGAAATCCAAGCTGCTGGACAGCCTTGAAAGCAACAGGCCGAACAGCGGCAGCTTTGATTTCTCGGTGAACACCCAAGGGGGGGCTCCCACGTCCTCACCCGGCCTAAAAGCGAGGCCCCTGTCTGCTTCCCAGGAACTCATCGCCACCAAGCTGACGGCATCCGGATCCATAGATTCCTTCATGGACCAGCCCGGTGCCATCGTTGAGGAACCAGCGGAGAAATCCAAAACTCCCTCGGAAGAAATGGAGAGCCCGGAAGACCTTGGAGAGCCTCTTCCCGAGCCGGAGATCCCCACTGCAGCCGAGGTTCTTTCCCAGTTGAGCGGTCCCATGGCGAGGCCAAGCCAGGAGTATGAGACTCAACCGGCCATGGTCGTGATGGGCCTTCCTGCTGAGGTAGCCAACAGGAATCCCGCGGTGGTGGCGCCAAAAAAGAGCCGGCGAGGTATAGGGCTGGCCTTCCTGGGGATTTTCCTGCTTGGCGGGCTCGGGGTGGGCGGCTACCTGCTGATGAACATCAAGAAACCCGTTCGAGGTGTGGACATTCTTAGCGAGCCCCCTGGAGCCACGGTCTACCTGGAGGGAAGGATCATCGGCGAGACGCCCCTCAGCCATGTGGAACTGAAGGAGGGCGCCTCGGAATTGAAGCTGGAATTGACAGGTTTCGAGTCGAAGGCCTATCGGATCAAACCCGGGGAGACTACCGTGAGGGTCACGCTTGAATTGCCTGCCTTCCACATTTCCGTGATGACTGATCCCGTGGGAGCCGAGGTGTTCCTGAATGAAAAGCCCATGGGGAAGACCCCCCTTCCAAGTCTTGGCATTCCCGCCGAAGGCGCGAGACGGCTTCGCATTGCCCGCGATGGATATCAGCCTTGGGAAACTGAAGTAGATCCATTCCTGCCTTTTCCGGAAGTCGTGCGACTCACTCCGCTGCCGAAGACCCGGCGCTAGGGCTAGGGCTGGCGCGGACCACTTTC
>JAJYMZ010000144.1 GCA_021786615.1 Acidobacteriota bacterium | reverse complement strand
GAAGGATTCCAGCAGGCGCCGCGCGGCGTCCCAGCGGCTTTCCTTGCCATCATCCAGCGCCTTCATGGAACTGGAGCCGTCCAGCACCACCGCGAAATCCACCACCGGCGCGGCTCCGCGCACCGCCCGCCGCCACTCAGGGCCAGAAGCCGCCAGCACCAGCACCGTCAGGATTGTGGGCGGCAGCAGGTTGGCGCTCCACCGGGCGAATTTGGAGGCGGGCTTGGGATTCGGAATGCCCCAGCGGTACTTAGCGTGGATTGAAAACCAAAAGCCAGGCAGCAACAGCAGCAGAAGGTAGGGATGGCGCAGCTCCATCATGGCTGGCCTCCTAAGGAACGCTTTAGCTCCAGCAGGGGCGGGAAAGCGGGCGTGGCCCGGCCGAAGCGCGCCGCGTCCAGGCTCTCAATCCAGGTGGCCCAAGGGTCCAGGGATTGCGCGCGGAATTCCTTGGGGCCCCAGGAGCGGGCCTCATCCCCCACTACCGTGGCCAGCCATTCCCGGCCCGCGGCGTGGGCCGCATCCAAGTCGCCGCGCTGTTTCGAGGGTGGCGGCCAGGTTTTGGCAAACGCGGCCTTGGCCTTCTTTTGCCTGCGTTTGCCCGAATTGCGGCGCCAGCGCCGGATCAGGTGATATCCCAGCAACACGAAGGGCAGCAGCAACAGCGAAGCCCAGCCGTAAGGGAACGGGATTTCCGGCAACTCGTCTTCGCGGCCTCCGCCCACGCCCATCCACGGTGCGCCGAAGGGAATGCTGCGATCCACCTTCACGCGCAATTCCGGGGTGCGGCGCCCGTCTCCCAGGTCCATGGCCGGCACCACCGCGGTGCCTGGAGTGAAGGCTTGCACCGTGAGTTTCCAGCCCCGTCCGTCGGGCAAGGCTTCCACGCTTCGCAGGAACAGCGGTCCCAGTTTTTCATCGCCGGGGCGCGGCAGCGGCGGCTGCCTGGGGTCGTCCTCGCGCAGTTCCAGCACCACGAGCTGGCCAAAAGGCAACATGGCGGGCGCCTGCCAGACAGGCGTCGCGGCAAGGGAAACCGCGGCTGAAGCGAGCAGCAAACCGAGTGCCTTCATGCGCCGCCCGCCTTCATCCAGGCGCCCATTTTCACCACAGGATCTTTCAAGATGTCCCAGGTCTGGCGTTCCACGGTGGGGGGAAAATTGGGGTCAGGCCAGTTGGGCATCCGCCGCAGTTGGGGCATCTCGGGCCGGAACCAGACCACGCGATGCCGCGCGGCGATGGGTTTCATGAGCCGCCCGAGGCCTTGGAGACCCGCGCCATTGCTGAGGATCCACCAGCGATGATCGTGGCCCACATCGCCCCAATGGCCCAAGGCCTGGGCCCAGCTTTCGGGCGTGAGGACCGCCGGACCGCGCTCCACCAGGCGTTCCAATAGCCGTAGCGCATGGACGCGGCCGCGCTTGGGCGCCAGCCGCAGCGCGGGCATCCGCGCGTCGCCGGGCACGATGATGCCCAGGCGATCGCCGGTGGCGTTGATGGTGGCCATGGCCGCGCCCACGATCTCCAGGGCCCATCGCAACGGACTCACGGGATCCCCCAGGAACATGGAAGGCGAAGGATCTATGACGAGCCACAGCACCAAGTCCCGGGACGATTCGAAGCGCTTGATGATGGGCTCGCCCATGCGCGCCGTGAGGGGCCAGTTGATGAAGCGGGGATCATCCCCGGGCACGTAGGCGCGGTTCTCCACGAAGGTCAGGCCGTGCCCCTTGATCTTGGAGGGATGCAAGCCTTCCATGCCACCGGACAACCGCGACCTCAAGCGCAGCGGCAAGCGCCGCAGGCGCGCGAGGAACTTGGCGGGAAGGGGCATGAATCAATTTAGCCGATTTTCGATTTTCGATTGGCGAATGACGATTCGAACGCGCCACCCAGCCGTCATTCCAGCCCCAGTTCCTTCAGTCCGGTGAGATCGCCTTCCTTCGGCGCTTTTATCACGAGTCCGAGACTGATGGTCTGTTTGCTCTTGGCGGGCAGGTTCAGGGTCCATGCCTGAACGAAGGGACTTCGGGCTTGGGCACCCGGAGTCGTGTCAGGTGTGGGGGAAATTTTAACGGATTCATGGATGCTGGCTGCGATGCGGTCCTGGACCTCGACATCGAGCTGTTCATTTGAATCATTTGCCAAGGTGATGCTCTCTCGCAATTCCCAGATTCGGTCTGAGCCAGTTGCGATGATTTCTTCCTTCACCTGATCTCTCACTCCGCTCTTCTGGTACTGGCGCGTCTCCGTGACCTTGGTCATGCGGAAGGGGCGCTTTTCGCTCACACGCTGAAGCCCTACTCGAAGGCCTTGGTAAGGTCCGAAACTCAGCTCGAATGGCTGGTTCGGCGGCGGTATTGAAAGGCTGCCCTGGCCCATGCGCATTGTGCCAATGGAACGCAGAATGGAGGCGCCCGGGAACATCGGTATCCTGGATGGAGGTGTGTAGCGAACAATCTGGTAAGGAGTGGTGTCAAGTCGTGGGGCAACCACGATCTGGAGACGAGGTTCCACATTCTCGCTTACCACCAGGAAACGGTGGGCATCACCATCGGAAGGAACATCCTTCAGGCCCTCCAGGTGCCAGGTCTGAGCGAGTCCCTTGGCTTCCTCCAGAGAAGCCGCTGGGGCTTCCAGAACGGGCAGGGGTTTGGGTTCAGGTGGACGGTAGGTGGCCGGGGTGGAGCGTTCGATGGTGAAATTCGCACTGGTTTGGGATGTGGCACCATCAATGCGTCCTGAACTCGCGACCACTTCAACCGTGGTCGAGGATCCACGATAGGGAACTGGTGGGGGATTCCACCCGATGCGGGGATAGTTCGTAAATCTTGGCATCTCCTGGACGCGGCTTGGGTGGCTGTTGCTCAGGTCCATCTGCACACCATCCCATGCTTCGCCCGAGCCTTGGGTGACTTCAGCGAAGAGCACAAGCTCCATGCTCTTTCCATTGGGGGCGAGGCGTGCTTCGTAGCTGGGTTTCCAGCGGGCCTGGGCGGTGCGGTAGCTGACTTCCACTTCCACATCGCCCCCGTGCGGCGTTACCAGTTCCACTGTGACTTGGCTGGGATTCGGATTGGTATCCAGCTTGCCCTTGAGCTTTTGCCACTCACTCTCCAACTCAGTCATCTCCTTTTGTACCTTCGTCAACGCTTGCGCTCGGACCTGGGATTGAGCTGCAAGTTCCGAGTAGCGTCCTTCCATGGCTCGATTCAATTCCACCAGGGCTGCTCCTGTTGGCAGGACGATCGGGGCGCTTCCAGTTCCGCCATTGCGGGCCAGAGACTGGGTCCCATCCAGGAATTCGTAGGCCTTTTCGCTCGCCTTCTGCTGTGATTCCAGCTGGATCTTCTGCTGATGAAGTGCTTCTAGTTTGGCTGCCAGGGCCTTGGATTCAGGCGTTTCCGGCGCAATGTAGCGGTCAGGCCCAACAAGAATTTCACCAAGGCGTGTACCTTCGGGCCCCTTTGCCTGGATTCGCAAATCATCGGATTTCAGATCACCCGGAAGCTGACCCAGCTTGAGTTTGTGGGTACCTGAATTAGCCACGCGGACAATCCCCGTCCGCGTGACCCAGGCTTCGTCAGGATGCACGCGGACGCTTCTGATAGGGGCCTGGAGCGGGATGGGCGCTTCGGCGCAAAGCGTGATGGAAAGCGCGGAAAGCGAGTAGAAAAGCAAGCGTCGTCGCATGGGGTCCTCTTAGCAGTTCATCTCATACTCTCACTTTTCCAAAGGTTCACCAGGGGGCCCAAGGCCTTGTTACTGTCGTTTTACAATTGATCGAGCGCGAACGAAAGTGGCGGCGCGCGATGTTGCATGGGAATTTCCATCGAACCCTTCCTAGGCCTGACTGCTGTGGATGGTGTTTTAAATTCGGCTGGTGGGCGCGCCCTCGGCCTTTCAGTAGCCGCGCAATGCTCCCGAAAAATCGTCAATCGAAAATCGCCAATCGAAAATCGAATTCACCACTTCGTCCGCACGCGGTAGGTCAGTTTGGCGGTGCCTTCGGCGGGAACGGTGACTTTGAATTTGGCGGCGCCAGCGGCTTCCTTGGTGTGGGGATGGCTTTCCTGGATGATCTCCCAGTCACCGTAGATGGGTTCCAAGACAGACACTGTGACCGCTTCCTTTTTGGCGTTCTTCAGCTCCACTTCGAAGGCGGTCTCGTAGTTGTAGTGGTATTTGCCGATGGCGCCAAGGCTCTTGTAATCCGTCTGCTTGCGCCGCGCGGTGACATCGAAGGCGTCGCCAAGCTTCAGGCGCACGGTCTCATTTTTGGGCGTGTGGTCAATGGCATCCTCGCCGATGAATTGCGCCCTTCCTTCGGAGTCGCGCTTGTAGACCCGCACCACGCCTTTGGGCAGGGGCATCCCCATGTGGTTGGCTTCGCGGTTATCGAACTCCACGAAGACGCCGACTTTCAATTTCGCGCCGATCTCGCCATAGCTGCCTTGGTAGTAGTAGCTCTCGCCGCGCAGCAGATATTCTTTCCGCACCGGGATGCTGGAGGCGCTGAGCAAGGCGACCTGCTTGGTTTGCGCCGCCTTGATGGTGGTGGGCCGGTCCAGCGTGTAGAGGTGGTATTCGAAGAGGCTTTCCTCCTGCATTTGCGGTGGCGGTGCAGGCGGCGGCGCGCCCCCGTTCTTCGCCATGTAAGCGTACTCCCGCCGAGGTTGTACTCGGTTCACATCCCCCGCCACGAGCTGCAGGGTCGCGTTGGGATAGGCCACGCCGCTGGTGTTGGTGAGCGTCACCCAGCCGCTCAGATCCATGGTCCTCTCGTCTGAAGCCAGGTTCGCCACGTAGTCCGCCCGCCAAGCCAAGCCGCCCGTGAGGTAGCTGAGTTCGAGTTTCTGCGCGGCGGCCAGGGGGGAGTTCAGGGAGATCACCAGCGTGGGCCGCGCCCGCAGGTTCTCCGGCACTTTTGGGAAGACGATGCGCCCCACGTAGCTCGTCTCGATGCGATCGGGGAATTGCAACACCGTGCCACTGTTGGTGGCGAGGACCAGCGCTTCCTCGCGCTTCTCGGTGACCTTGCCGTTGTCCTCGCGCTGCGTGATGATGATGCCTACTTTTTCGCCGACGTATTTATCGAGCAGTTTTTGCGGCGTCAGCAGATCAAAATCGAAATTCTGTTCGATCACCCAGAAGCCTTCGGGATGCGTGATGTCCCGCAGCAGCGCGGTCTCGGGCCGGATCTGCGCCGAGACTTCCTGGAAGGCCAGGGCCAATTCGCCCTTGGGCAGCCGCACCTCGCGGGTGTCTTTCACCAGCGCCAGGTTCTCGTTGTAGATGGTGACCGCCAGGGACTGGAGATCTTTTTGGGTAGTGGGGATCTCCTTCACCTGCGCGCAGAGCGGCAGCACGGCCAAGGCGAGGGCAAGAGGCGGG
>JAJYMZ010000130.1 GCA_021786615.1 Acidobacteriota bacterium | reverse complement strand
TCTGCCGCCCGCGCGCTTCGCCCAGTTCCGCTTGAAGCTCTCCAGCACCCGCGGAGGGGCGACCCCCGCGGTGGATTCGGTGAAGCTCTATTGGACCAACCGCAATCTGGCCCCTTCCTGGGAAGGCATTGATGTGATGCCCACGGGCGTGGTCATCACTCGCAGCGGCCCGCCCGACGACATCGGCATCGAGCGGGTTCCGCTGGAAACCCAAAAGCTCATTCCCGCCCTGCTCTACGCGGGAGCGGAAAAACGCAGCTTCCGCCGCGCTTCCCAGGCCTTCGTCTTCCGGGTGAGCGACCCCAACAACGACACGCTGCAATACCGCATCCGCGTGCTCCCTGACCGGGGCGATCCCCTCGAGCTGGAAAAGGCCTGGAAGGAAAAATTCTTCACCTTCGACACACTGCCTTTGCCGGATGGCCGCTATCGCCTGGAAGTCACCGCCAGTGACGCGCCCACCCAACCCTTCAATGCCATGCTGTCGAGCACCTTCCGCACCTCCGCCTTCATGGTGGATCACACGCCGCCGCCCATTTCAGACCTCACCGCGGCTGCGGAGGGCGAAAGTGTCCGCGTTCGCTTCACGGCCCAGGACGCCACCTCGGTCGTCAAGGAAGCAGCCCTCAGCGCCGATGGAGAAAATTGGCTGCAGGTCCTCCCCGATGACCACATCTTCGATAGCCAGACAGAACAGTTCGATGTCCTGGTGCCCAAGAGCGCCATCCGCGGAGACAGAGTGCTGGTGCGCGTCACCGATGCCTACAACAATGAGCAGACCGCCTTCGCATTCATTGGCGCCGTAGGGAAGAAATAAGGAGATACCAGAGATCGCCTCCCTCGGGTAGGCCAAGACTTTTGGAGAAAAAAGCCCTGCCGCCGCTTCCACCCGGTTTCCCGAGGGAGAACACACTCAATTTGGCGATTAACCAAAGCCCGCGCCAAGGTTATCGGGTCACCTGCGCCACGCACGGGGTGAAACTCGAGATTTCATGGATCTTGTGTCGTTGGGCCTTGGGGAGCGGAAAGGCGGCTTCGATCAGCGCCCCTTGAATTGCGCCGGACGCTTCTCCAGGAAGGCGCCCATGCCTTCCTTCATGTCTTCGCTGGTGGCCAGGAGGCCGAAGAGCGCCGCCTCGAATTGCAGGCCTTTGTCCAGAGGCATTTCCAGGCCCTGATGCACCGCCGTCAGGGCGTGGGCCTGGGCCAAGGGGCCGCGAGTCAGCAGGGTCTTGGCCAGTTTCTCCGTGCCGGCTTTCAGTTCCGCTTGAGGAAAGACGCGGCTCACCAGGCCCATGCGCAGCGCATCCGCGGAACCCACCATCTCGGCGCTCAGGATCATGTCCAGGGCCACGCCCTTGCCCACCAGCCGGGGCAAACGCTGGGTGCCTCCGTATCCGGGGATGATGCCCAGGGAAACTTCGGGCAGGCCGAATCGCGCGTTTTCTGAAGCCACGCGCACATGGCAGGCCAGCGCCAGTTCGCAGCCGCCCCCCAGGGCAAAGCCATTGACCATGGCGATGACGGGCTTGGGCATGCGCTCGATGCGCTCGAATACCGCCTGCCCGGACAACGCCACGCGCCGGGCCGAGGCGCTGTCCAGGTCCTTCAACTCGGCGATATCCGCGCCCGCCACGAAGGCCTTTTCGCCGGAGCCGGTGACGACCACCACGCCCACCGCCGGATCATGCTCCAATCCCGCGAAGGCGCACTCCAATTCCTTCAGCACCTCGGCGTTCAGGGCGTTGAGTTTCTCTGGCCGATTGATGGTGAGCCAGGCGATGCGGTCAGCGGTTTCGACGGTGATGATTGACATGGGGGCTCCAGATGGGGTTCTGGGCCAGTCTAGCTTACCGGTGGTGGGTTGGGGGCGCTGGGCGGCGGGCTATGTTCAGTCCCAAGTCCCAAGTCGAGAGTCGAGCGTTGCGCATCCACGGCCCACAGTCCACGGCCCTATTTCCTCGCGTCCGGGTCCAGGTGCTTCCGCAGGAAATCCAGCGCCAGGGGCCAGGCGAGGTGGGCGGCTTCGGAGTGGTAGCTGTCGCGCTGGTCGCAGAAAAAGCCATGGCCCGCATCCTCGAAACAGACGCTGAGGTAGCTCTTCCTGGCGGCCAGCAGCGCGGTCTCCAGATCATTCCGCTGCTCCTTCGGAATCGAGGCGTCCCGGCCTCCCCAGAGCATCAGCAAATGGCTGTTGAGGCGATCCAGGCGATCCAGATGCTGGGGGATGTCGCCTCCATAGAAACTTGCGGCGCAGGCCAGGGGCAGGGTGGTGGCCGCCAGGAAGCTCATGCGTCCGCCCATGCAGAAGCCGATGCTGCCCAGTTTCCGGGAGGACGTCTGCGCATCGGTGGCGAACCAGTCCCCGGCCGCAAGGAAATCGTCTTCCAGGCCGGAGAGAGTCATTTTCGCCGCTTCGTCGCGGCCAGGCCGATAGTCGTCATAGCCGGTGATGAACCCCGGCGCCGTGCGATGGAAGATCTCCGGCGCCATGGCCGTGAACCCCTCCAGGGCAAACCGTTCACAGATTTCCCGGATATGGCCGTTCACCCCGAAGATTTCCTGCAACACCAGCAGACCCGGCGCTGTGGCGGCAGCCCGGGGCCTGGCCACAAAGGCCCTCATGGACGTCCCGTCGCTCACGGACAGGTTGATCCATTGGCCTTTCGATGGGTACATGTTGGCCTCGTGGTTTCAGCATTGTGGGCTAAGCTTTTCGCATGTTCAATGCGCCTCACCCCGAAACCTATCGCCATCAGCTCCGGGCCTTCCTTCTGGAAGACTGGGGCACCCAGGACTGGACCTCCGGTTCCGTGCGGGACCGGCCCATGCGCGGGGCCATCAAAGCCAAATCGCCGCTGGTGTTGGCGGGCCTGCCCATGGCCCTGGAAGTTCTGCGGATCGTGGATGAGCGCATCAAGGCGACCCCTTGGCAGGAAGACGGCAGCATCGTGCAGCCAGGCAGCGTGGTGCTGGCTCTGGAAGGCTCCAGCCGCTCGATCCTCATGGCGGAGCGCGTGATGCTCAACCTGCTCCAGCGCCTTTCGGGCACAGCCACCCTCACGGGGATGTTCGTGGAAATGATCGAAGGCACCGGCGCGAAGATCCTAGATACCCGCAAGACCACTCCAGGCCTGAAGCTGCTGGAGAAATACGCGGTCCGTTGCGGGGGCGGATTCAACCATCGCCTGACCCTCGGCGACGGCGTGCTGCTGAAGGAAAACCACATCGCCGTCGCCGACAGCCTGCGCAGCGCTGTGGAATCCGCCCGCCGCACGAGCCCCAACCTGATCCGCATCGAGGTCGAGGTGGAAAACCTGGATCAGCTGGCCCAGTGCCTGGAGCTGCCTGATGTGGATGGCGTGCTGCTGGACAACATGGATCTGGAATCCATGTTCGCGGCAGTGGAAATGCGCAAGGCTTCTGGCCGGCGCCTCTTCCTGGAAGCCAGCGGCAACATCACCCTGGAAAGCGCTCACGCCATCGCCGAAACGGGTGTGGACTTCCTCAGCATCGGAGCCCTCACCCACAGCGCGCCCGCCGCGGATCTCAGCCTGAGGCTGGAAGCCTGACGCAAGGTCGGCAGGGTTATTGGTTCAGGGCTTGTAGGGCTTCGCCAAAGCCGCGTCCCAGGTGGTCAGGGCGGCCTTGGGGGAGTCGGAGGAATCCCAAAGGCCATCGTATTGCCATACCCGGAGCAGTTCCTGGAGATCGGGCGGGAGCTGTTCGCTGAGCTTGTCGTAGTCCACAGCCACCCAGTTCACGAGAAAGGCCATCCGGTGGGTCTGGGCTTGGCCCAGAAGCAGGGCGACGTAGTGATCCTGCAGCGCTGGCGAACCCTGGAAGGTGAATCCGTAAGCCGTGAAGGGCTTGGACGGGAAGCCGGTCTCGGCGATGGCCACCGGCCGGCCGGTGGCGGCGGACAAGGGCCACAGCCCATCCAGGTAGGATGCCGGGACTTGTGGCGCGACCCATGGGCCGTAGGGATAAAGGCTGAGGGCCAGGAGGTCGCTGGAGGCCATGACCTCCTGTACCGCCTGCTGCTGCAGCGCCTGCTTGCCCTGGGATTCCGTCAGATAGCCCTGAAGATATTCGTATTGGATGGTCACGAAAATTAGCAGGTTTGGATGTTCTTGCTTGAGCTGCGCGTACACGGCGTGATTGAGATCCAGGAACTGGGCCCAGCCTGTTGGATTCAGGCTGGCGAGCATGTTGCACTCGATCCCGATGGCCAGGAAATCAGGTTTGAATTCCTGGATGGCGATCCGGCAGTACGCCAGGTAGGCGGCTTTCACCCTTGGATGATTCAAAGGAAGGGCCGCCCATTCGGGGGGAAGCGGGGCATGATCCGTCTGCTCCGTGGCCAGATCCGCCAGTCCTGACCGAGCATCATTGAGGGGTGTCAGCGCCAGGTAGAAGCGCTGGCCTGGATCCGCCTGGGATCGCACGGAACGCCATTCGGCGAGAACCCGGTTCGGCAAGGGCTGTCCCGCGTCCACCCGAGGCCAGGGCACGCCCGCCACCTGGTGGAAGACTGCCAGATCCATGTGGGCCCGCTTGAGGGTGAACATCCGGTTGATCTGGGAGGCGTCAAAGCTGGGGGGCCACTGGGAACTGCCCAGCAAGAAAGGCCTGGATGGAGGGGGTGGCGGTGGATCGGGCGATCCAGGGCCGGAGCTGCTGCAGGCAATAAGGCCCACAAGCAGCAGGGCGAGGATCAGGGTGCGCTTCATGAATTCATGATCCGTTCCCGCCGCCCCCGGAAGCAAGCGACTAGGGACACGGGTCCCCGACCTGCCCCGATTCCTCCAGCTTCAGCGCTTCTTCTGCTCCGCGCGCACCACCAGCACGTCGCAGGGGGCGTGGCGCACCACCCGGGCGGCGGTGCTGCCGAAAAGCAGGCGCTCCCAGGTGGAATGGCCCACCTGGGCCACCACCAGCAAAGTGTCCGGAACCGCCGCGGCCACCAGTTCCTCGGCGGGACTTCCCCATCGGATCAGAGCTTCGGAATTGGGAAAACCCTCGATCCACTTTTCCAGCTGCTCCCGCGCGCGACGTTCCATGTCCTGGGTCCAGTCGGGATCAGGAAGGGGCAGCTGCACCTCCGGCAGCAGGGGCGGGGGCAGCTGCAACACATGCATGGCCGTCAAAGGCACTCCCAGCCTTTCCGCCAGGGATCGGCCCTGGTTCAAGGCCTGGCGAGAAGCCTCCGAAAAATCCACACCCACGAGCACCGTCTGGATCATGGCATCCTCCCCTTTTCAACATAGGCTGCAGCCGCAAAGAAATCATGGGTATTGGTGGATTCAAAAATAGATGTTAGAACATATAATGTTGATAGGGCTGCTGCTGCTTCAGGCCCCAAGTCAACAGTCGAGAGTCAAAAGTCGAGAGTGGAAA
>JAJYMZ010000225.1 GCA_021786615.1 Acidobacteriota bacterium | reverse complement strand
GGCCTCCAGCACAAGCTCAGCAGCTACCCGCACCAGCTCTCCGGCGGCGAGCAGCAGCGCGTGGCCATCGCCCGCGCCCTCGTGAACGATCCGCTGGTGCTGCTGGCGGACGAGCCCACGGGCAATCTCGATCCTGATCTCGCGGCGGAAATCATGGCGCTTTTCGAGCGCATTAATGTCCAGGGGACCACGGTCCTGGTGGCCACCCACGACCGCAACCTCATCCAGAAAATGCGCAAGCGCGTGCTGACCCTGGAGCACGGGCGCCTGGCCTTCGACCAGCTCGCGCCCGCGAGCACCGTGGTGGTGTGATTCGCATGGTCCCCGCGATCGGGCAGGATGAAATTAGCTACAGACTACAGGCTTCGGGCTTCAGGTAAAGCATCGTTCCACCTAGGACCGTGCCATTGGCGATGCGAACCCGTAGCCCGTAGCCAGCGGGGGTTGTGCAGCCGGAAAATCCTGGCTCAGGGCAGTTCTGGCTCGGAGATGATCACGCTGCGCTCCCGGCCGTCGGGCCAGGTGAGGGTGAGGGCGTGGTTCAGGATCACCGGTTCGTGGCGATTGGAGCGCGGCGGTGCGATCCGCTGGGTTTCTTCGCGGATGCCCATGTCCTGGGCGATTTCAGGCCGCATGGGGAGATTCCCCTTGAGCATCGCCCGGGCTTCCATGGCGGTGAGGCTGCGGGTGTCCCCGGGGAACTGGGCCATGAAGAAATAGGCGTCCTCTTCCAGGGACATGAAGGAGACGCGCCAGGTTCCGGCCTCCGGGGCCGGTTGGGTGAAACTGAGAGTGCGGGCGCCTGCCAGGGGACCCTGCTTCCCTTGGCCGCGCAGCATGTGAACTCGTCCCGAGGGCGATACGGCTCGCGCCCAAAGGGGCTTCTCAGAGGTTTGCAGGATGAAGTGGACCATGGGCTGGCCCGCATCCACGGGCACCTCGAAACTGGCGAGGCCCGAGGAGGTCTGGCCACCCCGGTAGATGCGATCCAGGGGCTGCTCGGGTTCCGGGGCCGGAGCGGTGGACTCCTCCGGGTTCTCATCATCCACAAAGCGGATGGGCGCCTGCAGGGTCAGCGCGTAGGCCGGAATCTGCGCAGAAAGGTAAGGCCAGGACTTCGAGCCCTGCGGCAGTTCGCCATGGTTCCAATAGCGGTCGAAGAGGCGTTTCCGTTCGTTGGGATTGTGGGTGGAAGCGATGCCGACCACTCCATCGGAGGTGCCGCTGATGGCCAGGCCCCCCCAGTAGTACATGGAAAAGAATGGCCCTTCCTTGGTGCCCCCGGCGGTGGCCATGGGGACGCTTCGGCTTTCGGGCCGCCCATCCGTCTGGCTCCGGTACCAGGCCATGTAGCCGGTCTGCAGCACGCGGTTGCCCTCGTTCTTCTGGCCGATGAGGCCAGCCAGCCAGCCAGCCCAGGAGCTCCAGGCGAGATCTGCGAGGGGCGTGCCGTGGTGAGGCGTGCCCAGGGTGATGATCTGCGAGATATGGGATGCCATTCCGTTGTAGACCGCGCAGGTCTGGGCATCCACGCCGCCCTTGCTGTGGGCTACCAGCGTCACGCTGGAAGTCCCGTAATGGGTCATGACCTGACCCAGTTCACTGGCCAGGAGCGCGCCGTTGTCCCACATGCTGCGGTCAGGGTAGAGGTCCACGAAGGCGGTGCGGTAGCCCGCCTGGCCCGCGCGCTGGGGCATGTCGTTGTTCACGGTCCAGGTCTCGGAACCCGCGCTCCAGCCGTGGACGTAGACCAGCACCTGAGGTTTCACGGGCGCCGCGGGCGTGGGTCCATAGATGATGGTGCCCGGCTGGCCTGCAGCCAAAGTCAAAGCAAAACCAAAGCAAAGCAGGGCTTTCATGGTGCCTCCTCAGGGAAAGGTGTGGAATCGGGTTGTCAGGCAGGGACTTGGGAGTTGATATCTGGGATATCACCTCCCATGGGGAGCCACAAGGAATTTCCACGCTCTTAACAACAATTAACAATTTGGCCTTCGGGGCTGCGCCCCCGCCATCCGCTGCGCGGCTGCGGCCCTATTCTCCCTTCGCTGTGCTACGGTCGAATGGTGGCCCAGCCGTTCTCTGATGCGCGTTTCCTGATTTCCGCTTCGGACGTGAAGCAGCTCGGCGTCTGCCACGCGGAAGTGGCTTTCATCGGTCGCTCAAATGTGGGGAAGTCTTCGCTGCTGAACGCGTTGACGAATCACAAGCAGCTCGCCCGCGTCTCCAAGACCCCTGGGCGCACGCGGCTCATCAATGTTTTCCTCACGGGAAAAGACCGCTGGATCGTGGACCTGCCGGGCTATGGATTTGCAACCGGTCCCGCCAAGGAGCGCGCCAGTTGGGAACAGATGATCAGCGGCTATCTGACAGGCCGCAAGACCTTGCGGATGGTTTTCGTGCTGGTGGATGCGGAGGTCGGTCCCACCAAGCTGGATTTGCAGACCCTGGACTGGCTTCGTACCATGGACCTGCCCTACCGCATCGTGGCCACTAAGGCTGACCAGGTCAAACCCAGCAAGGCCCTGAAACAGCGCAAAGAT
The DNA here is from genome assembly GCA_021786615.1 of Acidobacteriota bacterium. Classification (GTDB taxonomy): domain Bacteria; phylum Acidobacteriota; class Holophagae; order Holophagales; family Holophagaceae; genus JANXPB01. The sequence continues at coordinate 2,861 of JAJYMZ010000225.1, read as the reverse complement.
GTGGCCGCGACCCTGAGCATCCTGCCGGGCGATATCGCCTGGGTCAGCGCCGCCAAGGGGACGGGCATCCCTGAACTCCGCTTCGAAGTTGCGGGGTTGCTGGATCTATGAATTCGACCCGGATCAACCATGTGGGCTGGATGAAATGGGCTTCAGACATCAGGCTACGGGCTACGGGCTACGGGCAAAGCTCCATTTCGCATTGGATCGTGCCAGTGATGATGCGAACCTGAAGCCTGCAGCCCGAAGCCTGAAGTCCGTTGGGGGGGGCAATCGCAGAATCCATGGAGCTGCCATGAATCTTCGCCCATTGGCCATCGCCATCGTTCTTGGCCTGTCGGTGGCTTGCGCGCATCGCCCGCTGGATACCAGCATCTCCGGCCATCACGCTGAAAATTTGAGAGCCGAAGCGCAAAAAATCGAAGGTGGATGGCGGGTCACGCTCCAGCTTCCTATCGGCGAATGGCAGGTGAAGACGCCGAACGAAGAACAACGAATCCAGGTGATCCCCGGCACGCCCTACAGCATTGCCCAATGGACCGTGGCGCCTGAACGCTGGGCCAAGGAACGGCCTCTGGATCTTCTGCTGGAAGGTTCGGGAATGCAGATTCCCATCTCCATCAAGTACCAACCAGGGCCGCCCCATTGGGTCCAGGTTGCCCTGATTGTTGCTGCCGGGGGCGGGAACCGCATCACCATATCCGATAAGAAGAATTAGGCGCCGTTTCGCAGTGGCCAGCGCCTTCTTGGCCAGTGCGTTACAGCGCCTTATGCCGAACGAAGGACGGCTTAGTTGGCATTCAGCCCCCGGCTGACGAGCATCGGCTCGATGCTGGGGTCCTTGCCGCGGAAGTCGCGGTACAGCTTGTCCAGCTCTTCGGTGTTGCCCCGGGAGAGCACCATGGCGCGGAAGCGGTCGCCGTTCTTGCGAGTCAGGCCGCCATGCTCCTTGAACCATTCGAACCCATCATCCGAGAGCATCTGGGTCCAGAGATAGGCGTAGTAGCTGGCCGCATAGCCGTTGCCCCAGATGTGCAGGAAGTAGCTGGAACGGTAGCGGGGCGGCACGTAGCTGAGATCAATATGGTCCTGCTTCAGCGACTGGGCCTCGAATTGATCCACGTCCTGCCTGGGGGCCTGGGCGGCCAGGCTATGCCATTTCATGTCCAGCAGGGCCGCCGCTATGGTCTCGGTCATGCCATAGCCCATGTCGAAGGTGGCGGCCCGCTTGATCTTCTCCACCAGGGCCTGGGGCATGGGTTCGCCGGTCTTGAAATGCTTCGCATAGTGGGCGAAGATCCTCGGCTCGGTGGCCCAATGCTCATTGAACTGGGAAGGGAATTCCACGAAATCCCGCGCGGTAGCGGTGCCGGAGAGTGACGGGTAGCGTTCATTGGCAAACATGCCGTGCAGGGCATGGCCGAACTCGTGGAACATCGTGGTGACGTCATCGAACGAAATAAGCGCTGGCTGGCCCGCCGCAGGCTTGGTGAAGTTGGTGACATTGTAGATCACGGGCCTGGTGCCCAGCAGTTTGGACTGGTTGACGAAGTTGTCCATCCAGGCGCCGCCGTTCTTGTTGTCCCGCTTGAAGGGGTCGTAGTAGAAGAGCGCCAGGGAACTGCCGTCCTTGTCGAGCACCTCGAACACGCGCACATCCGGCTGGTACACGGGGATATCCTTGCGCTCTTTGAAGGTGATGCCGTAGAGCTGGTTGGCGGCATAGAACACGCCATCCCGCAGCACGGTCTTCAATTCGAAATAGGGTTTGATCTGGGCTTCATCCAGATCGTATTTGGCCTTGCGCACCTGCTCGGCATAGTAGCTCCAGTCCCAGGGCTCCAGCTTGAAGCCCCCCTTCTGTTCATCAATCAGGGCCTGGATGTCTTTGGCCTCGGCCTGAGCCCGGCCCGTGGCAGCGCCCACGAGATTCTGCATGAAGGTGATGGCGGCTTCGGGGGTCTTGGCCATCTGGTCCGTCAATTTCCAGGCGGCGTAGCTGGGAAACCCCAGCAGGCTCGCCCGCTGGGCACGCAGCTGGGCCAGCCTTGAAATCAGCTCGCGGGTGTCGTTGCCATCGCCCTTTTCCGCGCGATTCCAGGAAGCCTTGTACAACGCTTCGCGGGTGGCTCGATCACTCATGTCCTGCAACTTGGCCTGCTGGGTGGTGTTCTGCAGGGTCAAGACCCACTTGTGGTCCAGCTTGCGGTCCTTGGCGGCTTGGGCGGCGGCGGCCATATCCCCATCGGATAGCCCGGCCAGTCTGGCCTTGTCGTCAATGACCAAGGCGCCACCCTTGGCGGCGGCCAGGAGCTTGTTCACGAATTGCGCGCTGAGAGTGGATTCCTCCTTGTTGAGATCCTTCAGCTGGGCCTTCTTTGCCGCGGACAGCTTGGCGCCACCGAGCACAAAATTCCGGTAGGTCACTTCCACCAGGCGCATGGATTCAGGATCGAGTTTCAGTGAGGCGCGTTTGTTATAGATCGTCTCGATGCGATTGAAGAGCTTGGCGTTCAGGACAATGGCATCCTGATGGGCGGCGAGTTTCGGGGCCACTTCTTCCTGCAGTTTTTGCAGCGCATCCGAGGTATTGGCGCCAGCCACGCCTCCAAAGGCCAGCATCACCCGAGTCAGCATTGCCCCAGATTTTTCCATGGCCACGAACGTGTTCTTGAAGGTCGGCGCGGCCTGATTGTCGGCGATATTCTCGATTTCCGCGGCACGCAGCCTCATGCCTTCTTCGATGGCGGGCCGGTAGTCGCTCTCCTGGATCCTGTTGAAAGGGGGGGCATGAAAGGGCAGGGTGCTGGGCAGGAAAAAGGGATTGCGGGAGATGGATTCGGTCTTCAGGGAAACCTTGG
>JAJYMZ010000202.1 GCA_021786615.1 Acidobacteriota bacterium | reverse complement strand
AAAGATGGATGCGGCTGCTGCGGTTGGGCTCCACGAAGCTGTAGGCGATCCACTGGGAATCCGGGGCCCAGGCGTAGTCGCTCGTCTCCCAGGTGAACTCATCGTTCTTCAGTTCATGGGACTCATCCACCTTAGTGAGTTTTTTTGTAGCCATATCCATCACATAGATGGCAAAACTCTTGTCGCCGAACAAAAGCTTGGTGCCGTCGGGACTCCATTCCAGGTGGTAGAGGGCGGTCTTCAGGCCCGTGGGAGCCCGCTCTGCCACGCCATCCACCGCTTGAACGTACAAGTCATAGTCGCCGCTGGCATCGCTGAAGTAGGCCACTCGCTTGCCATCCGGCGAGAGACGCGGCATGCGCTCGCGCACACCTGGGGTTTTCGTCAGGTTCGTGGCGGGCTTCGTGGCATCCGTGGGCACCAGGAACACGTCGCCCCGGGCTTCAAACACGGCTGTGGTGCCCGTGAGGCTCATGGCCTGGATCCAATCCTTGGGATTCACGGGCCGGGGCGCGACCTTCCAGCCGTCGCTGCTGGTGGTGACCTCCACAGGTTGCACGGCCTTGGTGGCGAGATCCAGCGACTGGAGGTAGCCGCCCTGCACGAAGACCACCGTGCGGCCGTCGGTGCTGGGCTGCTGCGCATCGAAATCTTTAAGGTCGGTGAGTTGCGCCACGGCCTTGGTGGCGGGGTCCAGGGCGTAAAGGTTTGTGATGCCATTGCTCCCGCGGTCGGACTCGAAAATCACCTGGCTGCCCGCCCACATGGGCGCGCCATTGCGGCCCACATAATCGGTGAGTTTTTCGAAGCGGTTGGTCTTAAGGTCCGCCAGCCACAGATCCTGATGGCGGCCGCCCTTGTAGCGCTTCCAGTAGTACTCCACCACGCCCTTGGTGCTGTAGGCCAGATGCTGGCCATCCGGCGAGACGGCGCCCTGCACCCCGCGCGGCACGGGCAGGGCTTCTGGCTCGTAGCCATTGAGATCCACGGTGAAGAGCCGTTCCACCGGCCGGAAATCGTAATCGGAGATGGTCTTGAAGACGACCTGCTTGCTGTCCGGCATCCAGCCCTGCACCGTAGCCGCGCCTGCCCAGGTGAGCCGCTTCGGCGTTCCGCCTTCCGAGCTCATCACATAGACCTGGGTGCCGCCATCGTACTGGCCGCTGAAGGCGATCCACTTGCCGTCAGGGCTGAAACGGGCCGCGGTCTCCAGGCCCGGATGGGTGGTGAGCCGCCGCGCCGGACCACCCTTCAGGGAGCCCAGCCAGAGATCGTCCTCCCAGGTGAACACCACGCGGTCGCCATTCACGTCCGGCGCGCTCACGAAGCGCGGCGCGCGGTCCTGGGCCACCAAGGCGCACGCGGCGAGGAGCAGGGCGGAAAGGCGGTGGCTCAGCATCAAAGACTCCGAAACGGGTACATCAATTTACATCGTTTAACGATGAATCAGAAATGAAGCCACATGATGTCTCGGGCTTCTTCGCCCAGGAAGTGATGGTGCCGGGCTTGAAGGCGCGGAAGGACCTGGCCCGGCTCTGTTCGGTGATCGCCGCCTGGCTGGACTACGCGGAGCGCGAGGTCTTCCGGGGCGGCTGCTTTTTCACGGCGGTAAGCGCCGAATTCGACAGCCGGCCCGGCGCGGCGGGCAGCCACGGCCGCATCCGCTACTTCGTGGAGTTATTCGAACCCGCGCTCCGGGCGGGCTAGTCAACTGAGATGCCGCTGTTGCCATTTTAGAATCGCACCAGTCCGTCCCGCCCAAGGAAAGGGCCGCTTTCGCGGCCCTTTCCTTGGGTCCAGTACGATCTACTTCCCTGCCAGTTCGCCCGCCAGCGCCCCGGCGCCGTAAACCTTCTTCAGGGCTTCCTGGATGGCCCGGGCATCCACGCTCACCGCGCGGTTCACCTTCTCGTCGTAAAAATACCGGCCGGGCAGGCTCTCGATGTTGCCATCGAAGATGAGGCCAACTAATTCACCTTTTTTATCCACTACTGGTGAACCGGAGTTGCCACCAATGATGTCCATGGCATGGACAAAATCCAACGGTGTGGACATGTCCACATCCTTCTGGTGCTCCACCCATTTGGGTGGCAGTTCCCAGGCCCCGCGCTCGGCGGTGGGCCCCCAGCCCCAGGCGCGGTCGTAGAGGCCAGCCAGGGTGGTGAAGGGCTGCACCTTGGTGCCATTGGCAGGGTAGCTTCGCACATCCCCGTACGAGAGGCGCAGCGAGAACGTCGCGTCCGGGTAAGTCTCTTTGCCCAGCACCGCGAATCGCGCCCGGGCGATGCGGCCGCCCTGCTCGTCCACCACCGCGCTGACGGTTTCCTCCTGCTGCTTGCGCAGCTTCCGGCCGATGGGATCGAGCTTCTTGGCTAGCAGGATCATGGGATCCTTCGACTCATCCACGGCCTTTTGACCGCCCTCCATCAGGGCTTTGCGGACCGCGGGTTCACTGAGGGCCGAGCCCTCCACCGCGGCCTTCGCCACCGCTTCGGGGCTCTTGCCGCCCAGCATGGCTTGAATGAAAGGATGATGGGGACCGAGATGCTCCAGGGCGTCCTTCAAACCGTCGGTGAATTCCGTGATTTCCAGTTCCTTGAAGAAGGGCCGATTGACGCCCATCTGCATCTTGAGGAGGGGCAGGCGGGCATTCTTGAATTCCGGCAGCCGCTTCTCGTCGGGCTTGGCGGCCTCAACCGGCATGCGCACCAGGGCCAATGCGGTGCCCAGCAGCGTGGAGTTGCGCGTGTTCACGTATTGGCTTTCCTTGTAGCGCGCCTTCACCAGGTTCTCGGCTGCTTCGATCTTGGTCCAGGCATCCTTCGCATAGGCGAGCTTGGGATCGCTGTTGACTTTGGCGCGCAGCTCCTTTTCGGCCTTCTGGATCTTGGCCATGGCTTCTTTGTCCTTGAGCCCCGCCAGGTACCCCGAGATGGCCTTCTGGCTGTTCTGGAGGCCGAAGATCTGCGTGTTCACCTGCCGTGCGTGCTCAGGGCTCTGGGCTGCATAACCTTGCAGCAGATTGATGCGGCGCTCGAAGGCCTTCAGCAGCATCGGGAAGATCGTGTCCCGGGTCGCTGCCATCTGGGCATAGGTCTGCAGGCGGGCGGTGGAGCCGGGATGGCCTGCCACGAAAGTCAGATCACCGGCCTTCAAGCCACCATGGGTCCATTGCAGGTGCGCGGGCGGCGTGTAGGGTTTTCCATTTTCATAGACCCGGAAGATGGAGAAATCAATGTCGTGGCGGGGGAAGGTGAAGTTGTCCGGATCCCCGCCGAAAAAGGCGATCTGTTCTTCCGGCGCGAACACTAGGCGCACGTCATCGTGCTTCTTGTAGCTGTAAATCCAGTACTCGCCGCCCTGGTAGAGGTCCACCTGCTCGCAGTGGAGGCCCGACTTTTTCTGCATCTCGTCAACGATGTGGCCCAGCTCCGCTTCCCGAGCCCTCAAGGCATCCTTGTCCGTGGCGCCCTTCTTCACGGCGCCGTTCACGCGTTCCGTGACGTTCAGCATGTCCATGAGCGTGAAGAGGATCAGGCCCGGCACCTTGATTTCCTGTTCGCGGGTGGGCGCGTAGAACCCGTTCTTCACATAGTCGTGATCCTTGTCCGAGACCTGCTGGATGGAGCCGCGGCCCACGTGGTGGTTGGTGAGCACCAGGCCATCCTTGCTCACGAAAGAGCCCGTGCCGCCGGGAAAGCGCACCACCGAAAGGCGCAGGTGGTCCAGCCACTTCTGATCCGGTGTGAAGCCGTATTTGGCCTGCATCTTTTTTGCCGGCAAATTGTCGAAGGTCCACATGCCTTCGTCGGCGTGTAGGGTGCCCACCGAGAGCAGAAGGGCCAGGGCGCTGAGGCCCAGAAAACCTGATTTCGTGAATTTCATCGCGTCTCCTTTTTGGGTGCATCAAACTGCGAGGCTTGAAGGTCAAGCTTAGCAGCCGTAACGAGCCAACCAGTGTTTTTCTGGTTGGTTCGTTACGGCTGCTTATGCCGTTCTCTCCTTAGGGACAAACCCTGCAATTTGCATGGACGGCCTACTGCAACCCGGTTGAGCATCCACTGAAAGAGTCTGGGATGAATCGTGATCCAGATCACCTGGGGCGAAGAACAGACTGTTGGTTCATGCATATTGAGTCTTAGTTTCAATGGAGCGCCACCATGGTCCACAGCCTTTTAAAAACCTGTTTTGTCCCTTCCCTCATGGGCTTATCTCTGATGGCTCAGGAACCAAGACCCGAGAAGGCCGGAGTCATCCAAGACAACTCCTTTCTCGTGGAGGAGGCCTACAACCAGGAGGAGGGCATCGTCCAGCACATCAACACGTTCACGCGCTTCCGGCAGAGCCAGGATTGGATCTACACCTTCACCCAGGAATGGCCAGTAGGCGGGTTGAAACATCAGTTCAGCTGCACGCTGCCCTGGCAACGCATCCAGGCCGCGCCGGACGGCAGGCGAGGCGCCGGCGACATCGCGCTGAACTACCGCTACCAGCTGCTGGGCGACGGGAATGCAACAGTGGCCTTTTCGCCGCGTTTTTCGCTGCTATTGCCGACGGGACGCGAGGACCAGGGGCGAGGCTCCGGCGCGGTGGGCTACCAGTTGAACCTGCCCCTCAGCGTGGCGCTGGGACCTCAAGTCGTCACGCACTTCAACATCGGCGTGACCCACACACCCAACGCCAGAAATATCACCGGCGACAAAGCCAATCTCACGGCCGCCAACGTGGGCCAGAGCTTCATCTGGCTGGCCCGGCCGACTTTCAACATGATGCTGGAATTCGCCTATACCCGCGGCGAAAGTGTCCGCGGCCCGGGCCAGAAGGACCCAGCCAACACTTTCTATGTGAGCCCCGGCCTCCGCTGGGCCCACAACTTCCCCAGCGGCCTCCAGATCGTCCCGGGCCTCGCCTTTCCCATCGGAGTGGGCCCCAGCAGAGGCGAGCGCGCGATCTTCTTTTACCTGAGCTTCGAGCACCCTTTCGGGAGGGCGAGAAAACGCTCGTGACGTCCAACCCGGATTTTACGATTGCATCGCCGCGGCTGGCTTCAGGCTACGGGCTTCAGGCTTCAGGATCGCATCATTAATGACACTGCCCAATGCCAGAGGATTCTTTGCCTGAAGCCCGCAGCCTGAAGCCTGAAGCCAATTTCACCCAAGCCAATTGCAGGACCCGGGTTCAAGGGCCCGAGGACGTCCTTCAGGCACCATCTTTTCTTTCGGCGCATCATGAAGGCACATCCCGGAGCCTTCCATGAGAATCCCGCCTCTTGCCCTCGCCTTGGCCGTGCTGCCGCTCTGCGCGCAGGTGAAGGAGATCCCCACTACCCAAAAAGATCTCCAGTCCCTGGCGGTCACCATCTACAACGAGAACCTGGCGCTGGTGAAGGATACCCGCGACGTGCG
>JAJYMZ010000212.1 GCA_021786615.1 Acidobacteriota bacterium | reverse complement strand
GATCGCAGGGTACCCTGCGATCCGAGCCTTCCGGCGCCACCGTGACCCTGGACGCGGAGCAGCGGGGCACCACGCCCCTGACCGTTTCTTGGAACCAGGGCATTCCCCACACCCTTTCCTTGAAGAAAGACGAACTGCTTTTCAACCGCGATTATCCAGTGGGGGAGCCCCCCGGGGATGCGGTCATCCAACTCAAACCCGCTGAGAGCGCGCCCGCGGATCCCAATGCGCCGGCCACGCTGAAGCTTGTGGGCGGCTTTCCCGTGCGGGTCCGCATTGATGGCAAGGACGCGGGAGAGCTGACCGCGTCGAGCAAGATCACGCTCAGCAACGGCCCGCACAAAGTGGAGCTCAGCAACGCATCCTTTTTCTACCGTGATTCACGCACAATCACGGCAACGGCCGGCCAGGTCATCCCCATCAATGTGCCAGGCACAGCCCGCATCACCGTGTTCACTTTCCCCGGTTCTGACAAAGTGGCCGTAGATGGAACCCCCACGGGCGTTGACAGCGATGGCGGCAGCGCCATCACGGTGAGCCGGGGGCGCCATGTCATCGCTGTCAAAGGCGTCAAACAGACCGTGAACATCACCGGAGACCAGCAGGTGAAATTCAAGATCTGAAGGCCCTGCGTCACAGATTCGCGATGATCACATCCGCGAAACCGCTGCACTTGACTTCGGTGGCCCCTTCCATCTGGCGGGCGAAATCATACGTCACATGCTTCGAGGCGATGGCCTTGTCCATGGCGGAGAGGATCACGTCCGCGGCTTCGGTCCAGCCCATGTAGCGCAGCATCATCTCGCCGGAAAGGATCACGGAGCCGGGGTTCACCTTGTCCAGATCTGTGTATTTCGGCGCCGTGCCGTGGGTGGCTTCGAAGATGGCGTGGCCGGTCAAATAGTTGATGTTGCCGCCCGGGGCGATGCCCAGGCCGCCGACCTGCGCCGCCAGGGCGTCGCTCAGGTAGTCGCCGTTCAGGTTCAGGGTGGCGATGACGCTGAACTCCTTGGGCTGGGTTTGGATCTGCTGCAGGGTGATGTCGGCGATGGCGTCCTTGATGAGGATCTTTCCGCTGGCCAGGGCCGCCTTCTGCTCGGCGTTAGCCGCGTCTTCGCCTGATGCCTTCTTGGTGCGTTCCCATTGGCTCCAGGTGTAGGTCTTGGCGGCGTATTCGTTCTCGGCCACGGCGTAGGACCAGTTGCGGAAGCCGCCTTCGGTGAACTTCATGATGTTGCCCTTGTGGACGATGGTGACGCTGTCCCGGTGGGTGGCCAGGGCGTAGTCAATGGCGGCGCGCATGAGCCGCTCGGTGCCTTCCCTGGAGACGGCCTTGATGCCGATGCCCGCGGTGCCGGGAAAGCGGATTTTCGCGTACATCTTGGGCCAGTTTTCTTCCAGCAGCCTCAGGAATTTCTTGGCATCTTCGCTGCCCTGCTCGAATTCGATGCCTGCGTAGATGTCCTCTGTGTTCTCGCGGAAGATCACCATGTCCACGTCCTCGGGGCGCTTGGAGGGGCTGGGCACGCCCTTGAACCAGCGCACGGGGCGCAGGCATACGTAGAGATCCAGCTTCTGGCGCAGGGCCACGTTCAAGCTGGTGATGCCGCCGCCGATGGGGGTGGTGAGGGGGCCTTTGATGCTGACCAGGTAATCGCGGCAGGCCGTGATGGTTTCATCGGGCAGCCAGGTTCCGAACTGCTTGAAACTTTTCTCGCCGGCGAAGACCTCCATCCATTGGATCTGGCGTTTGCCGCCGTAGGCCTTGGCCACGGCCCCATCCAGCACGCGCACGGCGGCTCTCCAGATGTCGGGACCGGTGCCGTCCCCTTCGATGAAGGGGATGATGGGCCGGTCGGGAACGTGCAGCTTGCCGTTTTCGATGCGGATTTTTTCGCCGTTGGCGGGAGGCGTGATCAGAACTTCGGCCATGGAACTCTCCTAGAAACATTCAACAGCAGCGTCCCACGAAGGCACGACCGGATCAAGCATTCATCAGTGTTTCAGGGCTCGGCAAGGAGCCGGGGCGCTGACCTCTGGATCAAGGTTCCGCCCTTCTCGAAACGCGGCTCGAAGGGGCAATGGCGGCATCTTGAGCCACAACAATAGCCGCGGCTCACGTGATGCGACTCCGTAAAGACCATGAAGGGGCCTTCCCAATAGTGATCGTCATCACAGGTCATCTAGCCGATCGCCGCAACGGGAACCGGCCTTCCACTGGCTGCTCGTACTTGGCCCTTGGACAGCGCGAAATCCAAGCGGCCGAGATTGATGCCACCCCATCCTACCTGGAAGATGTGTGTTTCCCCACGCTCCTGCTGGATCTTGGTGGGATGGTCCAGGAAGGTGTGGCTGTGGCCGCCGATGATGACATCAATGCCAGGGACCAGGCCTGGCAGGTGCAAATCGTCAATGGCATCGCCGTGCAGGTCGTAACCCATGTGGGAAATGAGCACGAGCAAATCCACTTTCTGCACTTCGCGCAGATGCCTGATGACCGGCTTCAGGGCTTCATCCGGCGAGATCCAGTCCACGCCTTTGTGGTTTTCAGGAGAGACGAGCCCCTTGAATTCCACGCCCACACCGGTGAGACCAACTTTAAAGCCGGGAAATTCTTTGATCATCCACGGCGTGAGCCGCTTGGCCAAGGCTGGCGCGCCTTTGCAGTCGAAGTTGCAATTCAGGAAGGGGAACCTGGCGAACGCCATGGCCTCCAGCAGCATGTCCACGCCGTTGTCGAAATCGTGGTTGCCCAAGGTGGAGGCGTCGTAGCCCACCTTGCTCATGAGCTCGAAGTCCAGCTTCCCTTTGTACTGGTTGAAGTAGGGGGTGCCTTGAAAGGTGTCGCCGGCGTCCAGCAGCAGCAGGTTGGGAATCGAGGCCCGGGCCTGCCGCACCATCGTCGCGCGGCGCGCCATGCCGCCCTTGCCCGAGGCCGCGCCGTTGCCGGGTCCGAAGGGCTCGATGTGGCTGTGGGTGTCGTTGGTGTGCAGCAGCGTGATGCGCGCAGTGGAGTCTCTTTCAGAACCCTTCAGCGGTATCTGTGTGGCCGCGGCAGCGGCGGCCATCGAGCCGAGAAAATGACGGCGTTCCATGTCAACTCTCCACCTTTTCAACTTTTTAACTTTTTAACTTTTTAACTTCATCACTTGCCAAGTCTATGTTCGCGCGCCGCGGCGTACAGCTCCGGTGGAATGATGTAGCGCCCCAACGCTGGGGCCTCCAGGGGTTTTCCGGCCCTGGCCAGTTCCGCGCAAGCATCCAGCAGCATCTGGCGGATGGAAACGCCCGTGGTGAAGGGGCGCCGGCCCTTCTTCAGGGCGGGAATGGAATCGCCCCCGTTGTACAAGTAGTCCGTGGTGGCCACGGTGACCACTTCATCGGGTTTGATGGCTGCGCCATCTTCCCAGGTCATCTTGAAATCAGGTTTATCCACGGTGCCTGACAGCACCAGCTTCACGCCAGAACTGGGTTCGCTGCCGCGGTGAAGGATGCCCTGCTTCATGGCGTCCAGGACGTCCTGTCCGGTCATCTCGATGGTCACCAGCTCGTTCTCGAAGGGCATGACGCCATAGATGTCCGATACCTTCAAGCGGCCCGCGGGCAGATTGGCGCGAAGACCGCCGCTGTTGGTGAGGGCGAATTTCACCGGTCTCCCCAGGATCTTGGATGCCCGGGCCCGCATGGAGTCCGTGACCCAGTAGCCAAGCAGGTTTTCCTCCCCGTTGCGGCCCCGGAATAATCCTTTGGGGCATTCGCACAAGGGGAGATCAAAGGTGGCGCGGATCTCCGCCTGCTTCGGCGCGAGGATCTTCATGATGCCAGGGTCATCCGCCACATCCTTGATCACACCCATGGACTGGGCCTGGAGCAATTGGGGGCGGGAGTTCGGGTTCTCCGATGGGCTCGCGGCAGTCACGGGCTTGGCCGTGACCTGCGCTTTCTGGCAAGCCAAGGGGGAGATCGCAAAGAGCAGCGCCAGGGCGGAAGATTCAAGCCTCATTCGTTCCGCCGATCTGATCTGAACGAAGGGGACCGCCCGGTCGCTTTGCTCCCTCTGCGTCCCCCTCGTGCTCCCCACGTGGTGTCCGGGCAAAGCCCGGCCACCGCGTCTCCATGGGCGCTTCCATCGCGGCTCTTCGCCTGGCCTGTTCAAGTTCAAGTTTCGCCTCCCGCACCTTTTCATCCTGCCGCCAAAAGAGCGCCACTAGGCGGAGGAACCAGCCCAGCAGCCAGGCATTCACCAAGGCTGAAAGAAATTCCAGCAGCAGGAATAGCTGCACTCTTGACGTGCTGCCCCCGCCCAGGCGCCAGCCGATCCAGATGGCCAGGAAGGCGAGCCCCGCGCGCAGCGCCACACCGCCCAGGACGAGGCCGGTCCATTGCACCGGATGCATCCAAAGCCTCATGAAACTGCGGCCCCAGTGCCGCAGCAGGCCGCTGGAACCTGCGCCGCGATCCACGCGGCAAAGCCACCACTGAAGGTTGAGGGCCGAAACCAAAGCCATCGAGACGAGCGGCACACCGATTAGCGCGAGCCAACCCAGGGGCGGGATGCCCGTGCCCCCCAGGGTGGACAAGACCCAGCGCGCCAGGCCGAACACGATTCCCAGAGGCAGCAGTCCGATGAGAAGGGCGTCCAGCAGACCTAAGAACCAATGCTGCAAGCGGGCTCTGAACCCCAGCAGCTCCGCCTGCATGGCCCAGCCCGACCAGAACACCCAGACGAGGCAGGCGATGGCCAGCAGCGGCACCACCGAGCCAAAGGGCTCGTGCTTCAGGCCCCCGTTTTCCATCAATTCCCAGATGTCCTTGGCGGTGAGATGTTCCCCCCAGTTGTTCGGCAAGGCGCTGCCGCCGGGCGAGCCCGGGAACTTCGCGAAACCCAGCAGATGCCGCGCCCATGCAACACTCGTGAGCACCTGGAACGCCGCCCAGGCCGCCATGAGCTGCCAGGACCACTTCGAAAGCCCGCCGTCAGCGGCCTCCTTCATGAAGCTCCAAGGTCCACGGGGTTTCAAAGGATCCGCAGTATGGATGGTGGAAGGGCGCTCGGGCAGCGCGTCGGGAGGGGGTGGCATTGAATCCATCCCTCCATATCACCATAGAGTGGAGTGTTTCGTCCGCAATGAACGTGTTGACACCACCAGGCAAGGAATGCTGAGATAACTCCCATGACGTTCTATTTCGGCTCTTTCGCTTCCGCGGCCTATTTTGGCTGGTGGTGGCGCGCGGGCTCGGATGGGGACGCTACGAATTAGCTGATTTTTTTCTCCCTGCCGAGCCCGGTTCCTTTCTGAGGACCCGGGCTTTTTCTTTTGGACTTCGACCCATGCTGCTGCGCCGCCTGCTCCCCGCGGATCTCATGACGCCCCTTTCGGCCTACCTGGCCCTGAAGCCCGCGGGCGCCAGCCTGCTGCTGGAATCCTGCG
>JAJYMZ010000145.1 GCA_021786615.1 Acidobacteriota bacterium | reverse complement strand
GCTTTCTTTCTATCCCTTCTTCCAATCTATGCAGCACCCCCCAGCCTAGCTCCTGCCGGATGGATGCCAGGTCCACGTGGGAATCCTGCTTAAAAAAGCCAATCATCCACAGATTGCACCGATTCACTCAGATTCAACCAAGCCCTTTCACATTTGTGTCCTATGTGTTCTTTGTGGTTAATTTATTTATTAATTTTTTAAGTTTTTTGTTTTTTATGTTTTTTAATTTTTAGTTTTTTAAAACACTCATTTCCTATGTGGCCATTCTTTGCGGTTCATCCCCCGAACGTTCTCCGTATCCCTTCTTCCATCCTATGCGGTGCCCTCCACCCCAGTTCCTGCTTAATGGGCTCTGTATCCACCCAGAAATCCCCCAGCAGCTTGCCTTTAATTTCGCTATTCCACGGTGCGGGCAAGCCCATGCGTTTGCCAAGATCCCCCGCCTTTGCGGTCAACTCCAGCACCCATTCCGGCAGATGCGCGACCCTGCCTGAAACCCCCATGGCTGCCGCCATGGCCCTTACCAGCGCTTCTGTGGACACCACCTCCTCATCCGCCACCATCCAGGCGCGGCCCGTGGGTGGATCCGGATGCATCAGATAGGCCTGGACGGCCGACACCAGGTTGTCCAGGAACAAGAAACTTCTGCAGTTGGGCGTCCGCCCCACAGGCACGGGGATGCCCCGCCGCAGCAGGCCCTCCAGTCGGGCCATGTTGCCCCGGTTGCCGGGCCCATAGACCACCACGGGGCGGAGAATGGCCCATGCAATCTTAGTAGGCCCCAGGCTTGAAGCCACCGCCGCCTCCGCATCGGCCTTGCTCTGGTCATAGGGCGTCACCGGCGCCAGGGGTGAATCTGAGCGAAGGGGAAAATCCAGGGTGTCCCCGTGAACCCGGCTCGTGCTCATGAACAGGAACCGCGTCACGCTGGAATGATCCTGAAGGGCCGAGACGAGAGACCTGGTGGCCACGTGGTTCACGCGATCGAAAAGGTCCCAATCGCTGGCGACCCCCGATTCAAACCGATGGGCCATTCCCGCCAGATGCGCCACCGCGTCCATGCCATCCATGGCCGCTACCCAGTCCACCGGCCCTGTCAGGTCCGGCAAGGGAATCCATTCCGCGCCCTGTGATTCCAGGGCCTCCAGTTTCTCGGGGCGGGTTCGGCTGGCCATACGAACTTGGAGGCCCGCCTTGAGCAAAGCCCCTGTGAGCGCTGAGCCGATGAAGCCGCTGGCACCGGTGATTAGAATGCGCTTGCATTGTTTCATTCATGCGACCTTATTAAGACCTGTTTTTACTTCCCTAACACATTCGAGGGTCTGCAAGCCTGCGCATGAAATACGCAAGCGCCCAGTTATTAAGATTCTAGCCATGCTTCACGCTCCCTCAGCCTTCCACAGATCCACGAACTCCCGGGGCGAAAGCACCGTGACTCCCTGCCGGATTGCATCGGGATAATCCTTGAGATTCCCAGTCACCAAAATCGCGTCGGCGCTTTTGGCCAGGGCGAGGAACACCAAATCGTCGTCATCAGGCCCTGGAAGTGGCCATGGAGCGGGGTCCGCGGGGTGCAAGGTGGACACGCGGAGCAGCCGAGGCAACCAAACCGGAGGAAACAGGTGCTTGGCAAAGCGCTCGCGCGCCAGGACATCCAGGTATTCCTGAATGATGGAGGGGCAAACGAACATCAGAAGTTCGCCGTCCAGCACCAGGTCCACGATCATACCGGCAGGTCCCGCCAAGTGGATCCCAGCCGAGACGACAATGTTGGTGTCCAGGACGACGGCGCGATTCACGAGTTGGGCTGCCCGCTTGACCGGCGGGACCGACGGACCGCTTTGACCTCCTCGTTGATCTCGTCCATGGTCAGGGAGCCCAGCCCGCTGCTCACGGCGTGGATCTGGGATTGGAGGAGCCAGGCCTTGGCCAGCGCCCTTTCAAGGAGGCCCGCCTGAAGGTCCTCGAACCCTTTTCGCACAGGGACCAGGAAGAAGGAAGCTTTGGCGCCCTCCACCAGCGTGATGTCCGTGGCCCCTTCCAGGGAAGCGGCCCCTTTGTGTTGCAGGTCTCGCATGGAAACCGTCTGCATGGGATTACCTCCGCGTTCATTCTAACGTTTTGGCAACAGCTGTCAACATTATGTTGGTTTCATGAAGAATTGCGGAATCCTGGAAAGGATTTTACATACGATGAATTGCTTCTCTAACACATTCCAACGTCAACAGCAGTTCCTTGATCTGCGCTACATCTAAACGAACCGTATTGTGGGAGGTATATTCCTCCACCTGGTTTTGTCCTGGATCACCCTCGGAGAAATACTTCTCGTAGTTCAGATCCCGTGTATCCGCGGGCACTCGGAAGAAATCCCCCATATCCTGAGCGCGAGCGGCTTCTTCCCTCGACATCAGGGACTCGTAGACTTTTTCGCCATGGCGGGTGCCGATGACCTGGATGGGGTTGTCCGCCTGCAGCAATTCCCGAATGGCCTGGGCCAAGTCGCCCATGGTGGCCGCCGGAGACTTGCGGATGAACGTGTCCCCGTTGTGGCCGTGCTCGAAGGCGAACTCCACCAGCTCCACCGCCACATCCAGGTGCATCAGGAAGCGGGTCATGGCTGGGTCCGTGACGGTCAAAGGTTTTCCCGCCCGGATCTGATCCAGAAACAAGGGGATGACCGAGCCCCGGGAAGCCATCACGTTGCCATAACGGGTGACCACGATGGTGGTCTGGCCTTCTTCCAGGTTGCGCGATTCCGCCACAGCCACCTTTTCCATGAGCGCTTTCGAGATACCCATGGCGTTGATGGGATACACGGCCTTGTCCGTGCTCAGACAAATGACCTTTTGCACGCCCTCCTGAATGCAGGCGGTCAGCACGTTGTGGGTACCCAGCACGTTGGTAAGCACGGCCTCCACAGGGTAGAACTCGCAGGAAGGCACCTGCTTCAGGGCCGCCGCGGTGAACACGTAGTCCACGCCCCGCAGGGCCGACGCGATGCCGCGCGGATCCCGCACATCGCCGATGTAGTACTTGATGCGCTCATCCTCGTACAGATGGCGCATATCATCCTGCTTTTTTTCGTCCCGGCTGAAGATACGGATCTCACCGATGTCAGAACTGAGATATTTGCGAAGCACCGCGTTGCCGAAGGAACCGGTGCCCCCAGTGATGAGGAGTTTCTTATTGGATAGGCTCTGAAGCAGCGACATTAAAAACTCCATTAATCGAATTTACAGACGGGCCTGTTCGAAAAGCTTGATGAAGGCTTGGGTACCGACAGGTACCGATAGCTTATCCCGGTAGAACTGCCGCCCCCTTTCACCCATCTTCGACCGTGCTTCCAACGACAAGTGGCAAAGGGCCGTCACAGCCTCCGCAAGGGCGCTTGAGTTATCCGGCTCAAAGCACACACCCGCCCCAGCCTGCTGCACCAATTCCGACGCATTACCCCGCACCCCACATAAGATCGGCCGCCCCACCGCCAGGTAGGCCTGGATGCGCGACGGGATGGTGATGGCGAACAAAGGGTCATCCTTGAGATGCACCAGCAGAGCATCTGCCCGATACAACAGGGCTCCAATTTCTTCCACCGGGCGCCGAGGCAGGAATAGAACATTATTCAGCCCTAGTGAAGTGGCCCGCGCTTCCAGGTGTGGACGCTCCACTCCACCGCCCACCAGCACAAATTGCACTTTAGGCTCAAATTCAGTGAGCATCAATGCCGCATCCAGCACCACATCCAGCCCCTGCACCGTACCCATGGTACCGGCCATCACCACATTGAACCGACCCTCCAAAAGGCATTCTTCCTCTGTCCGCAAAGGGCCCGGCTGTATCTGTGTCTCATCGCACCAATTTGGGATGACCTGGAGCTTGGCTTCAGGAACGCCGCGAGCCATCAATTCCCGCTTGAACCCCGGCGACAGCACGGCGATCTTCGCGGCCCAGCGGTACACAAGTTGGCACCATCCTTCCACTACAGGAACCAGAAACTGGAACCGTCGCGGAAGAATTCCAGAAGCGGTGATGGAATCCGGCCAAAGGTCCTGGATATCCAAAACGATGGGTGCCCGCAGCACTGCGCCGATGACCCAGGCGGGCAATCCGATGGTGGCATTGCCATAGTAGGCGTGGATCACATCCGGCTTCTGCACCACCCACGGGCCCATGATGGCTGCTGTCACCGCAAAGCTCAGGTAGTTGAGCCCGCGGTGGAAGGCCGAAGCATCGTGGCTAGGAAATAATGGCACTCGTGTGATCTTTATTCCCTCGATCAACTCCCGTTGGATGAATCGCACACCATAGCCGGGATAGATCTTGCCGCCTGGGTAGTTCGGAAAGCCAGTCAGGACCTCGACTTCGTGGCCCTGCTTAACCAGATCCCGGGCAAACATGAGGCCCCTGGGGAGGGGTTCAGGATCGAAGTACTGGGAGAGCAGCAGAATGCGCATAGATCAAGCTGCCTTCCGACAATAGCCACAATTAAAAAATAAGCCATTTAACCGCAAACCATTAAAAAATAATTGACCACAAAGAACACAAAGTTCACAAAGAATTGCATAAACAACTTGTTTTTCTTTGTGTCCTTTGTGTTCTTTGTGGCTATATTTGTTTTTATTTGATTTTTTAATAATTAATTTTTTGTGGCTATTTCCAGTGGCTATTGGGTTCATGGCCTACGCCACACCACGCGGTTCACGTAGTCCGTGTAGCTCAGGATCACTCTCGCCACGGTCTGGCTCACGTTGGGCGCATCATAGTCCGCCACCAGGCGGGTTTGCCGCCCGTCGCGACGCCCTGCTTCCAGTATTACCAAGCCCTGGTCCACGCGTTCCCAGGCCAACCCCGTCATCATCACCGCCCCTTCTTCCATGCCTTCGGGTCGTTCATGGGCTTCCCGGATATTGAGCGCAGGGAAATCCAGAATGGATGATTCCTCTGTAATGGTGCCGCTATCGGACAGCACCGCCGCTGCGGATTTCTGAAGCTTGATGTAATCCAGGAATCCCAAGGGTTTCAGCAGCTCCACCAGCGGATTCAAAACGATCCCGAGCGCGTCCAGCCGCGCGCGTGTGCGAGGATGCGTGGACATGATGATCCGCTTGCCCCGGCTTGCCGCGAGCTGGTTCAGGGTTTCCACCAGGCGCAATAGATTGACCTCAGAATCCACGTTCTCTTCGCGATGGCAGCTCACCACGTAGTAGCCGCCCGTCTCAATCGCAAAACGGCTCAAGACATTCGAAGCCTCGATCCTCGGCATCGCGTGGTGCAGCACTTCATACATAGGACTGCCGGTCTTGATGATGCGATCCGGTGGAATGCCTTCCCGCAGCAGGTTCTCCCGGGCCAGGGCGCTGTAAGGCATATTGATGTCGCTGGTGTGGTCCACGATCTTGCGGTTGGTTTCCTCCGGCACCCGCTGATCGAAGCACCGG
>JAJYMZ010000229.1 GCA_021786615.1 Acidobacteriota bacterium | reverse complement strand
GGCTCTCCCGGTTAACCTGATTTCAAGCCGGGCCCCATGCATCGGGGTGCGATGAACCGGGTCAGGTCGGAAGAAGCAGCCCTAAGTCGTTCCCCCGAGTGCCGTGGCAAGCCCGGCCCCTGATATGTATCCGAGGGGGACCGCCTGTTCGCTTCGCTCACGACGTCCCCCCCGGACCCCCCACCTCCTGGTCGGGGGACCCGCCCATGAGGTCTTTCGGGGCCCGCGGCGCAGCAGGGCCAGAAGTCGAGAGTTGAGAGTCAAGAGTTAAGAGTTAAAAGCTGCAAACCCCTAACTCTCGACTCTCAACTCTCAACGCTCGACCCTCGACTCTCGACCCATAGCTCACCGCTTCCCCGCCCGGCACACGCCCACCAGTGGACAAGGCTTGCAGTCTGGCAGCGCGCGCACGCCGGGACAGTCGCCCAAGATGCCCAGGTGCGAGATGGCGAAGTCGTATTTCAGAGGGTCCAGGCGATCTCTTTTTTTAAGAGAGGCCGTGATTTCCGCGGCCATGGCGCCATCCACGGTGGCGCGTTTCGTCAGGCCGATGTAGCGCGCGATGCGGGCCACGTGGGTGTCCACGGGAATGACGAGCTGATCTTTTGGGTAGCGGGTCCAGAGGCCGAAATCCGGCCAGCTCTCTCGCACCATCCACCGCAGGAACATGCGCCAGCGCTTGCAGGAGGCCCCTTCCAGCGGGTCCGGCAGATTGAAGCGCAGGCCATAGGTCTGAGGCAGTTCCCCCCGGAGCCGCTGCACTAGGCGAGAAAGGGCCGCGTCTGCGCTTTCGCCGGCCCGGGGCAGCAGGTGGATTTCCAGGCCCGCGCCGCTTTCAGCATCCAGGCGCTTCCAGGCCAGCAGCCACTGCACCATGTCCTGGCTCGTGTGGAACCGCCAGACCCAGCCCCGCAGGGCTTCTTCGATCTCAGTGCGGATGGCCTGTTCTTCCCGCCGCCGCAAAAATTCGGCGGGCATCGTGCCCAAGGGCGCCAGCACCTTTTCGATGGCCCGGAGCATGGGCGCCACTTTGCCGTAGGCAAGATGGGCGGCCACGAAGGCGGCCACCTCCCGGTCCATGGGATCCGTGAACCGGAGCGGCACGGCGATGGGGTCCAGGGCCAGCGCGGTTTCGGTTTCGTAACGCGAGATCAGGGCTTCCAAACTAGATTTCATGGTCCCATTGTGCGATGAATTAGGAAGTTGTCTTGGCCCAGAGGGTTTCAGCAGTTACGCTAATGGGTTGGGGTCCGTGACCCAAAATGGAGATCCACGCACACATGAGCAAGCGTCCCTTTGGCGGCCTGGCAGACCTGGCGAAGATCCTGGAGGAAGCCTCCAATCCTGAATCAGAACTACGCGAAGACCGGCAGGCGGTGAAGCCGAAGATCGCCTTGCGGAAGGGCGGCACGGTCAAGAAGGCCCGCGCCATTGATCCCAAGCGCATGGCCTGGTACAAGAAGCGGCTTCAGGACCAGGCTGAAAAGATTGATACTCCCAAGTCTGATATCGAAATCGTGCCCGAGGGCCCAGTGAAACAAACCCTCACCAGGGCCGCGGCGGATTCCCTTGGCTCCGGTTTACTGATGAGCACCTTGAAGGCCGCCCAGACGGCCAAGCCCAAGCAGGACGGCGTCAAGCAGCGTCCCGAGGCCTGGAAACGCAAGCCGGGGGATCCGATCTTCTAGGCCGGCCAATTGATCTGTAAGCCATATGCGATGGGTTATGAGTTCAGAGTCAAGGGTACAGAGTTGACTCATAGCCCTCGACTCTGAACTCTTGACTCACATCTGCTCTGCTAACCCGGCTTTCCAGGCTCGCGCGGTACTTGCGGCCGATCCAGGTCTTCGCCAATGGCCGCTCCAATTTGCCCGAACGCAGTTGGCCCAGTTCCAGCAGACCCAGGTCAATGACCGGTGTGGCGGCGTCCAAGGTGCCGTCCTGGAGCAAGGACTCCATCTCTGTTTTAGCCACCACCCGGAGCTTGCCGGCGGTGCGGACAAGAATGCTTTGGGCGTCCAGGAAGGGCGATTCCAGGATCGAAGCCAGCTTGATGCTCGCGCGCAGCATGGCGTCAATGGAACAGCCCGAAGGCGACGTCCCCATGGTGTTCTCCACTACTGCGAAGATCTGATCCTCCAGCAGCATCCACCCCGATTCGATGGGTGTGGTGTGGGTCTTCCAGTGGGGGCGGAAGGACTCGAAGCCTTCTGCAAGCTTCGCCTTTTCCCCCTCGTCCAAAGGACGCGGAAACGCCATGAGCCAAAGCCGGGCGGAGTCAGGGAAGGCTGAGAATGCGTCGCTCATGCTTTCAGTGTATAGCCTTCGGGAATTCCTGAGGGTCGAATGCCGAAAGTCAAAAGTCGAGCGTCGAGAGTCGCGAGTCGAAAATTTGTAGCCCACGGCCAACCACAACAGCCCCCTCGCCTAGACTGAAAACATGATCACTTGGTACGTCTACATCCTCCGTTGCGGCGATGGGTCGCTCTACACGGGCATCAGCCCCGATGTGGAAGCCCGCCTGGAGGCCCACCGCTCGGGCGAAGGCGCGAAGTACACGCGAGGGCGCGGACCGTTCCAATTGCTGTATCAGGAAGCCGTAGGGACCCAAGCAGAAGCCACGCGTAGGGAGCGCGCCATCAAAGGGCTCACCCGCGACAAGAAGGAGGCGCTCATTCATCGTGGTTCATGAGTCTGACCGAAGACACATCGGCGCACGACAATGCATGCGCTATTTTTCAAGGGGACTCTGAATGAATCGCTTGGCCAAATACGCCATCTTTCTCGCGTTTTGCTTTTTCGTTTTCAGAGAATTCAGCGTATATCATGCAAAACATGCCATTTTGAACGATGGCTGAGCCCTAAATCCGCTCCCGTGCGGCTTGGTACACGAGATCGTGGTCCCGCTTGCCAACCGCGATGACCACCACCACTATCCGGCCGTCGAACACCTGGTACACCAGCCGATAGCCCACGCTTCGCAGCTTGATTTTGTAGCAGTCAGTCATTCCCGAAAGCCGGGCTGATTCGATACGGGGATTCTCAAGCCGTTCGGCCAGTCTTTTCTTGAAGTGTGCGCGGAGGCTGCTGTCGAGCTTCCACCACTCCTTCAGCGCGGTTTCCTTGAACTCGAGGCTATAGGTCATGGATGTTAACGGCGATGGAGGCCTCGCCTTGGCGCTCGTTGACGAGCCTTGCCAGGTCGGCATCGTCGAGCCTGTCCATGATTGCCTCGAAGACTTGCGCTGCAAGTAGGTAGGCCGTGGGCCTATTGTGATTTAGGATCGCCACGGCCTCACCAGAGGATTCAAGAATCACTCCGCTTGGATTCTTTTTCAGATCACTGATACTGACGGACTTGCGGGCGCGGATTTTTTCCATTGGCAGCTCCCAATAACCTATGACCTAAATTTAGTACGATATTTAGGTCATGGCAAGCCTGTTTCAACCAGAGCTATTCCTTACTCAACAAGCCGATGATCTCCGAAATTAGGGGACGGAGCCTTTCGGGATCCGCCAGGTAGGCAACCCGGGCGGCCACCAGGCGCGCGGAAGTGGTGCCCAGGACTTTGATTTCGGAGAGCCCATGGGCCTTCAAAGTTTCGCCGGTCTGCACGAGATCCACGATGGCGTCGGCCAGACCAAGGATGGGCGCCAGTTCCACGCTGCTTTGCAAGGGGACAAGTTCCGCCGTGAGACCTTCACGCTTCAGCCAGTCTGCTGTGGCTTTCAGGAATTTTGTGGCCAGGCGCAGGTGGGGTTTCTGTTTCAGGGCCTCAATAGTGAGGCCCTTCGCGCCGCAAAGGGAGAGCCGGCACGATCCGAATTTGAGGTCTGCCAATTCCAGCAGATCAACGTCCATCTCATCCAGGGTATCGGAGCCGACGATGCCCAGGGAAGCTACGCCCGCTGCCACATAGCGGGGCAGGTCGGCGCCTTTCAGGAGCAGCACCTGGACGTCGGGCCTGGCGGTGGGAATGCGCAGGACCCTGGAGTTCAGGGCTGCTTCATCTAAAGCCAGGGAAGTACCCGCGAGCCTGGACAGCAGTTCGTCGCCCAGGCGGCCCTTGGGGAATGCGACGAGGATCGCCTCGTGGTTGAAGGGGCCAGCGGGATGCGTCATTGGACCTCCGCTCCAATCGAATCGAAGAGGTCCGGCCGCGTCTCCGCCAGATCCAGAAGGGGTGAAAGGCGTACGCAGAATCCTGCCGCGAACCAGGGTTTGCCCAGCTCCGGATAAAGACCGTCGTAGCGGCCTCCCGCGGCCAGTTCCTGCTGCGCGCCGGGCGCGTAAAGCCTCAGTGTGGGGCCCGTGTAGAAATCCAGGCCCTGCACATCCGCCAGATCCAGCCTCAATCGCAGGCCTTCGGGAACGAACGGCGACAAGGCTTCCAGTGTCTTCCGTAGATGTTCGCGCTCGTCTTCCAATAGGCCGGCATAAGGGCTGCGGTCCAGGGCCTGCAATCCGCCGATGCCGTCGGATTCCGAGAGCAGCGCTTCGACGTGGGCGAACAGACGCGGCGAGGCCGGGTGGCCGCCCAGGGCTTCTTTCACCCGGTGGGGCGCGCGGCGCAGAAGCGCCCGTGTGACGGCGTCTGCCAACGCTTTTGGCAGCTGTTCCTGTTCCATGGGACGACGCAGCAGCGCCGCGCTGCCGATCTGCAGGATCGCAGCGCGAAGGCCCAGGGTCGCGGGCACGGCCATGAGGAGCCGGGCCAGTTCCACGTCGGCTTCATCCCGAATGGCCTTGTCCGTATGAATCCGCTCGCACCCCACCTCGAAGCGCTCCACGGGTTCCCAGGGCTGGTTCGCCCGGCGGAACACCGCGCCCGCGTAACTCACGCGCGGCGGCGGTTCCGCGAACCTTTTGGCAAGCATCCGTGCCAGGGCCGTGGTGTAGTCCCAGCGCAGCGCCAACAAGTGGTCCCCGTCGAAAAATCGCAACGAAGCCTTCTCGTGGGGCTCCCGCATGACCAGCGAGGAGCGGAGTTCCTGGTAGCCAGCGTCCGCGAGCAAGGCCATGAGCAGGCCCTCCCAGCGCCGCAGGCGGGCGGCGCCAGAAAAGAGCAGGTCAGGAAAATGCGGTGTGTGTGTGGCCATCACTCGCCGCTCCGATCGCCGTGGCGGGTCTTTAACACCGCGACCACTTCATGAAGGCTCACCCCGCGGTCCACCAGCAACAGCTCCAAATGGAAAAGCAGGTCAGCTGCTTCCCCGGCCAAGTCCTCATGATTTTTATCCGTCCTCTCGCGTTCGAGATTTTTCGCCGCGAGGATGACCTCGCCTGCTTCTTCCACGACTTTTTTGGCGATGCGATCCGTGCCCTGGGCGAAAAGCTTTTGCGTGTAGCTGCCGGTCAGCGATGCCGTTGCTTTGCGACTTTGCAGCAGCTTTTCAAGCCGCTCCAGCCAGGGCATCGTAGTGGCTGTCGGGTCGCTTGGCCCCTCAACATCAAAGCAGCTATCCGTGCCGCGGTGGCAGGTGGGCCCCACAGGCTCGGCGATGATGAGCAGGCAGTCACAGTCACAATCCGTGCGCAGTTCCACGAGCTTCAAGCGATTGCCGCTGCCTTCGCCCTTGGTCCAAAGCCTCTGGCGGGAACGGCTCCAGAACGTCACGAAACCAGAAGTGATGCTGATTTGCAAGGCCTCGCGATTCAGGTAGCCCACCATGCGCACCTCGCCCGAGGGTGCCTGGACCACGCCGGGAATGAGGCCCGTCTCATCGAACTGAAGGACATTCGGATTGAATTTTATGACATTCATCGCTTGCATGGTGCCTCCAGTCGCATGAGCTGGCCCCGCTCGCCCAGGAATCGTTTCAATCGTCCGATGGGCAGTGTGCCTTCGTGGAACAACGTAGCCGCCAGCACTGCGTCGGCGCCTGCCTCCAGGGCCTCCAGGAAATGCGCTTCCGTACCCGCGCCGCCGGAGGCGATGACCGGAATCTTCAGCTTGGCGGCTTCGCGCAGCAGCTCCAGATCAAACCCTTCGAGCGTTCCATCGCGGTCCATGGAGGTAAGCAGGATCTCGCCGGCACCGAGTTCCTGGAGCCGCTGAAGCCAGGGCAGGGCTGAAAGATCCGTCGCTTCCTTGCCGCCTTTGATGAACACCCGCCACCCACATTCCGGGTCGCGCTTCACATCCACGGCGGCCACCACGCATTGAGAACCCACCAAAGCAGCGGCCATCCGCACCAGCGTAGGATTCCGCGCCGCCGCTGTGTTCACGGCCACTTTGTCGGCGCCGTGCCGCAGCAACCGTGTGAAGTCCTCGGGGCCCGTCACGCCGCCACCCACGGTGAAGGGGATGGTCAGTTCCCGGGCCACCTGGCGCACCCAGTCCGCCTGGGTTGAACGGCCTTCCTCGCCGGCGCTGATGTCCAGGAAGACCACTTCATCCGCGCCTTCGGCATCGTAGCGCCGGGCCAATTCCACAGGGCTTCCGAGATCGCGAAGGTTCTGGAACTGGATGCCTTTCACCACGCGGCCGTCCTTCACATCCAGGCAGGGAACCACACGCTTGGCGGGCATCAGCACTCTCCCGAAAGAGCAGCACGGGTTTGGGGATCATCCAAGGCGATGCGGCCTTCCAGCAGGGCCTTGCCGCTGATGGCGCCTACAACGCCGGGTATCGCCGCCAAAGCGGCCAGGTCTTCCAGGTTCCGCAAACCTCCAGAGGCCTGCACGGAGAAACCTTCCTTTGCGATCCAGGTGGTGGCCTCAATACCCGGTCCCTGCATGGAGCCGTCGCGGCTCACGTCGGTCACCAGCGCCCGTGTGAATCCGAGGCTGAGCAGGCTTTCAAAGACATCCGTGGAGTCGCAGGAACTGGTGGCCTGCCAGCCTTTGGTGACCACGCGGTCCCCCCGCAGATCCAAGGCCACGATGACGCGATCTGTGGGCAGGCCCGCCAGTTCCCGGGGCTTCTCCACCGCCAGGGTTCCCACCACCACGTCGAAGCCGTTTCCCAGCGCCTGCTGGATGATGACCCGGCTGCGCAGACCGCCTCCAAGTTGGAAGCGGACATTCGGGAAGCGTTTCGGGAACCCTTGAAAATCCGGCTGAAGCGCCAGTCCGAATGCGCCATCCAGATCCACCAGATGGATGCGCGTTGCTCCAGCTTCCACGAGCTTCGCGACCCAGGCTTCGGGTTTCAGCTCGTAATGGGTGACTTTGCCGAAATCGCCGCGCAGCAGGCGCACCACGCCGCCGCCCAGGAGATCCAGGGAAGGGATGAGCTGGATCATTTTGCCTCCTGCGGGGTTTCGCCCAACCAGCGCAGTGAGTGGTCCAACAGCCTTCGGCCGAAGGCCCCGGATTTCTCCGGATGGGGCTGAAAGCCGAGCACACGGCCTTTCGCCGCAATAGCCGTGAAGGCCCGGCCGTGCTCGGCGGAGAAGAGGGTGCATTCATTCACATCCAGCGCGTAACTGTGGACGAAGTAGAGCCAGCCCGTGGAATCCGTCTTGAACGCAGGATGGGCGCGAGTTTCCAAAGTCATGGACCAGCCCATGTGCGGCACCTTCACGCCGGGACCAAGGCGGCGCACGAGCCCCGGGAACACCTCCAAGCCTGGCGCATCCGGGGCCTCTTCACTGCCTTCGGCCAACAATTGAAGGCCCACGCAGATGCCCAGCAGGGGCTTGTCCTGGAGGATTCTGGATTCCAGGGCGGACCACCATCCGCTTTCCGACAAGCTGTGTTGAGCTGAGTCATAATGGCCATCACCAGGGAGCAGCCAGAGGTCATCAACCGATGCATTGGCAGGGCTTTCGGCGCGTTCATAGGCATAGCCAAGGGCTTCCAGCGCCCCTTCCAGGGAGGCCAGATTGCCCGCGCCGTAATCCAGAAGTGTGATCATGTGGTGAGGGTTCCTTTTGTGCTGGGAAGTTGATCGCTTTCGATGCGAACCGCCTGTTTCAGGGCCCGGGCGAGGCCCTTGAAGAGCCCTTCCACTTTGTGGTGGGTGTTCTCGCCATAGAGCACCGCCGCGTGCAGGTTGAAGGCGCCCCGAGCGCTGAAGGCGATAAAAAATTCCCGCACCATCTCCACTTGGAAACCATTGCCGAGCGTGATTTTCGGGAGGTCCGCTTGGAACACGCAGTAGGGCCGTCCGCTGAGATCCACCACCACGCGCATGAGAGCCTCGTCCATGGGCACGTGGGCTTCCCCCCACCTGGCGATGCCTTTGCGGTCCCCCAGGGCTTCGCGCAGCGAGTCTCCCAGGCAGAGGCCCACATCTTCCACCAGGTGATGGCTGTCCACCTGCAGATCGCCCTTGGCCTCGATCTCCAGGCCTAACCCGCCGTGCCGGGCCAGCTGCATGAGCATGTGGTCGAAGTAGCCCAGACCCGTGGAAACGCGGACGTCTCCACCTTCGAGACAGAGGCTCAAGGCGATGTCCGTTTCGTTCGTGGCGCGGTGCAGCGTGCTGGCTCTCATGGGCGCTCCTGGAGGGAGGGAAGAAGATCATAAAGCGTGGGTGCGGAAAGATCCCCCGGGGTGGTGATGAGATCGCGATCGGAGCCCACCGCGGCGAAGCGCCAGGTGAGATCCGGCCGGATTTCCCGCGCCGAAGCAAGACAAGCCGCATCGTCGCGCGTGTCTCCCACGAAAGTGATGAATTCGGCGTGGAAGGCGTCCGCCAGCTGCAGAAGGCCGCTGGGTGAGGGTTTCCGAAGATGGGGCGCGGCGTCGGCGATGGCAGGCAGGCGCCAGCCCAGCACCTCGAAGGCCATGACCAATTCCTCTGGTGGGCGGCCCGTGAGGATGGCCAGATCACACTCGAGCGAGCGCAAGGCCGCGAGCTCGATCAGCGGCCGTTCAAGTTTGGAGGTTGCTGCGTAGTGCTTCTGGACCACGATCTGGGCCACGGATTCACGCTGCTGGATCTCCATCTCCCACTCGGGAAACCCGAGACCATTGGCGGTCCAAAGCCGCTCCAGGACGCCGTGTTCCGCCAGCACCCAGGCGGCGGCGCAGAGCCGGAAGTCATTGTTGAACCCCCCCAGGCGCTTGAACGCGCGGAAGTGCTCATCGGTCCAAACAAGGCCAGGCACAAGTTCGGCCAAGGCGCGGCTCACGGCTTCCATGAAGCTGCGCTCTGCCTCTATGAGCACGCCATCCACGTCCAGCACGAGCAAGGTCCGGCATCTGCGCGGCGTGGCTGGGGCGAGGGATGCGTTCAAGGCCTGGGCCGTGCGCTGGACAACCGCTTCCGTTCCGATCCCCACCCGCGCGGCATCCGTCCCGGGCAGGGCGCGCGCCAGCAATCCGGCATCTTGCAAAGCTGGCGCGGGGTTGGGCGAGATGTGCAGGAAATTGGCGGCGCTCGGAGGGATTTCGTGAGCTGGCAGAGATGCCCTCAGGCGGTCCCTGAGATCAGCGGTGGAGCGGATTCGTTCGTCAAATTCCGCCGCGAAATCCAGGGCCACATCAAGCGCCTCCAAGCTGGCCGCCGGAATCGTGTAGGGCAATTGCAGCGTGGCCAATTTGCGGATCAAGTCCGGATTCCCCAGCAGGTAACCCAGGCGCCAGCTGGCGGAGGCCAGGGCCTTGCTGAAGGTGCGCAGCAGCAGCAGGTTCGGGTAACGGTCCGCCGCGAGCCGATGGGTCCGCGGGGCGAACTCCGCGTAGGCTTCATCCAGCACTACCAGCGGCGGTGCAGGGCAGGCTGCGGCCGCCAGCAGCAAGGGTTCCAGCTCGTCGGGCGAAAGCCATGCGCCGGTGGGATTGTTGGGCAGCGTGATCCAGAGCTGCCGGCAATCCAGGGCCTTGAACCAGGGGGCCAGCGGAAAACCTGTGCCCACCTCCACGGGGCGCACCTGGCCTCCGTGGCGCCGCACCAGCATGGGGTAAAGGCTGAAGCCCGGCGATGGGATGGCCACCGTGTCGCCGGGGCGAAGACCCGCGAGGGCCACGTGATCCAGCAGATTCCCACTGGATGGCCCCAGCAGCAGGCCACCTTCCGGCGCGCCCAGGCGCAGCCGCAGACGTTCGGTGAGCTCCGCCTGGCGTTCGGGATATTGCTGGAAGGGCAGCTCGCGAAGCCGCGCCAATAGGGCTTCTTTGGCCACAGGGGGCCAATCCGACGCGGCCTCGTTCATGTGCAGGCGCACCAGACCCACGGGCTCCTCGGGCCGGGTGTAGGCCGGTGTGGCTTCAAGATCGGGTCGAAGGAAGGACATGGCAGAATCCGTGAGCGAGGTTCGATGAAGGGGTGAGGATCTTCAGTGCCCTCGATGCTCCGCGCTCTTGGCGTGATGGTAAAGCCCTTCGGCCTGGGCCAGGCGCTGGACCCAGGGCGCCATGGAGGCCGCATCCTCCGGGCTGAGCTGGATCAGGCTCTGACGTTTCATGAAAGTCGCCACGCCCAACGGGCTTGAATAGCGGGCGGTGCGGCTGGTGGGCAGCACGTGGTTGGGGCCTGCGCCGTAATCTCCGAAAGCTTCGCCGCTGCTGGGTCCCAGGAACAAGGCACCGGCGGCAGTCAGATGGGGCACCCAGGTTTCAGGATCATGGACCACCAACTCCAGGTGCTCCGGCGCCCAGGCTTGAGCGAAGGCAATGGCCTGTTCCCGGGTGGCGCAAATGAGCAGGCCGTGGGCGGTAAGGCTCTGCTCCAGGATGGCTCGGCGCGGCGAGGCCGCCACGCGGATCTCCAATTCCTGGGCCACCTTATCAAGCAGGCCCTGGTCTTCGGAAACCAGCACCGCGGCTGCATCCGGATCATGCTCGGCCTGGGCCAGCAGATCTTCGGCAAGGAGGGATGCGTCCATGCCGCCTTCAGCGATGATCAATACCTCTGTCGGACCCGCTACGGAATCGATGCCGCAGCGGCCCTGGAGCTGGCGTTTGGCCTCCGCGACAAAGCGATTGCCGGGCCCGGCGATGAGATCCACCGCGGGCTCCCCGAAGGCCAACCAGGCCACGGCCTGGGCCCCGCCCAGAGTGTGGATCTCATCCAGCCCCAGCAGGGCCGCCGTGGCAAGCACGAGAGGTTCTGGTCCTTCGGCTTTGGGCGGCGTCACCGCCACGATGCGGCGGACCCCCGCCACTTGGGCTGGGATCACGGTCATGGCGAGGGTGGAGGGATAGAAAGCGCGACCGCCCGGAACGTAGAGCCCCACTCGGGCAAGGGGTACCCAGCGCTCCCCCACGGTGCCCCCGCCGGGCAAGTCCAGGTTCAAATCGGAAAGGCAGTGGCGCTGGCCTTCGGCGAAGCGGCGGACATTGGAGATGAGGGATTCAAGCGCAAGGATCAGTTCCGGCTTGGAGGCCCGGAGATCTGCCAGCGCCCTGGTCAGTTCTTCCGCGGGCACGCGCAGCTTGGATGAATCCAGCTTCAATCCATCAAAGGATTCGGTGTATCTCAGAACCGCGTCCAGGCCCTGCAGACGCACGTCCTCCAAGATCCTCGCAACTCGCTCCTGGGTGTCCCGCTCAACCTCGCCATCCCTGCCCAGCCTTGCCACCAGGTCGGGAATCCCGACCAAGGGATCGGCTTGGTCAATCAGTCGGATGGAGGTGATGAAGTAACACCTGTGTACCTCTCGGGCAAAGATGAATCGTCGCAGGGCAGCGGTCTTGCATCAAGGTAAATTAGGCCGTACCGGCGAAAGCTGGCGAGAAGCGAGGCTGCCGGAGCTTCCTGGAAGCATCGGTTTCTGGTACTTCCTCCCAGGTCCAGGCCTGGGGCTGATCGAGAATCGCCTTGGCCAGGGCCACATGCAGGGCATGGCCCGCGGCATGGGCTTCCACCAAGCCCGCCAAGGGCGCGCCCAGCAGGGCCAAGTCGCCGATCAAATCGAGCATCTTGTGGCGCACGGCTTCGTCCTCGAAGCGCAGCACATCGTTCAGTGGTCCATCGGGACCGAAGACCAGCGCATTTTCGAGACTACCGCCCAGAGCCAGGCCCCGAGATCGCATGGCGTCAATTTCTTCTTCGAGGCAAAAGGTGCGGGCATTGCCAATATCTCGGCGGTATTTGTCCGGCGTCAGGCTCAACTCCCTGCTCTGGTGCCCGATGGCGGGATGATTGAAATCAATGGAGTACCGGATCCGCAGGCTTAAGGCGTTGGAGGGAGATACCCGAATCCATTTGTCCTTCATCCGGACTTCCACAGGCTGGGTGATCTTGATGAAGCGGCGACGGCCGGCGAGAGTTTGAACTCCAGCTTGGAGGATGGCCGAAATCCAGGGCCCGGCGCTGCCGTCGAGGATCGGCAATTCCTCGGCGTCGACTTCGATGAGCAGGTGTTCTATTTCCAAACCCACGAGCGCTGAAAGCAGATGCTCCACGGTCTGAAGCCGGATGCCGTCCTTCACCAAGGTGGTGGCCAGAGCCAGATCTCCCGCATGTTTGGCCTTCACGGGAATCTCGGTACCCGAAGGCAGATGGCGGAACACAAGACCCATGGTGCGATCCGCAGGCACCAGGCGGACGGTGCACGGTTGATTGCCATGGAGGCCCGTACCCGTCAGGGTCGCATGCACTGCCAAGGTCTGGGGGCGAGGGTTGCGGCTTGAAATCGTCATACAATTTTATTAAGCCGGATTCATGCCAATTTGTAATTATTAAATTAATTTAGTTTAAATATATCAATTAATGAATTACCGTGGCTTCAACACCCACACTCTGTGGCCCGGTTCCAGTCTTCTGGCGTTGTGATTTTCAGGTTGGAGGCCGGCGCAGGTAGCATCAGTACCCGCAAGCCAAGGGCTTCCAGGAGAGATACATCATCGGTGGCCTGGAATCCAGTCTTGGCCGCCCAGTCGAAGGCCCGTCGCCAGGTTCCCAGGAGGGCCACCTGGGGGGTCTGGGCCCTGAAAATGTCCTTCCTGGAGACGGTCTCCAGAACCTGGCCTTCAGAATCTACCCGCTTTAACGTGTCCGTGGATTCTTCCCCCAGCAGGGCGCCATCCCACGTGTCCAATGCCTGAATAGCCGCCACGATTGGCCCGGGCGGTGGAAATGGGCGGACGGCGTCATGGATCAGGATCGTGGCCTCCGGTTCATCCGGCAGAATGACAAGGGCGGCCTGCACCGAGGCTTGGCGGGAGGAGCCGCCTTCCACGACCCAGGTGGGCAGGCCAAAGGCCCAAGCCTTCACCTCTTCCCTCCGATCCGCCGGAACCGCCACGGACAACCCCGACAAGGCTGGCATTCCGGGCTGCAAGAAGGCTTCGATGGTGGCCCTCAGCAAAGGCCTGCCCCCAAAGTCCCGGAACTGCTTGGGCACGCCACCTCCCATACGCGCACCCCTGCCCCCAGCGGGGATGACCAGATAGACCTTAGCGCTGGCGGGTGATGAAGGGTTCGACACCGCGATCCTTGAAAAACTTGGCGACCTTGTCCGCTGCCTGTTCGGCGTCCGTCAGGCGAAGGTAGTTGCCTGCCCGTACGCGCTTCACCGAGCGTCCGTCCCGGGCCACCGCATCCATGAGGCTCACCGGGCCGAAAGAAGCTTGTTCCAAGTCCCGGCTCAGGCGCTCGACGTTGGCTTTCTCTGCCAGGGCGGCCACCTGGATGGTATACGGATTGGTCTGATCCAGGGCCGGATCCAGGGCCTTCGGGGCGCCTGAGGCATCCACGGTCCGGATGGCTACCTGGGTAAAACCATCGGCCAAGAAGCCCAGATCCAAGGCCGCCCGCTTGGAGAGATCCAGTATCCGGCCTTTCGCGAACGGTCCCCGATCATTCACCTTCACCAGCACCCGCTTGCCGTTGTCGAGGTTTTCTACTTCCAGGTAAGTGCCCAGAGGCAGCGTTCGATGGGCGCACGTCAATGCCTGGGGGTTGAAGATCTCGCCGCTGGCGGTGGGCTTCCCGGAAAAACCGTCCCCGTTGCCACCGTACCAGCTGGCTTCGCCGGTCTCCTGGTAGTCCCTGGCGTCCGAGGTCGCGGTGTTATGAAGACGGCCAGCGCGCCGGACGGGGTGGGAAACCGTCACGCGGCTGCAATGCAGCGTGAAAAGGAGTCCCAGGGCTGCGGCCGAAGAGGGCGTGAAGCGCCGCACCTTGCCCAGGAATCCACCCTTCGATGCCTTGAGATGCCCAGAGCGGAGGCGGACTTCCACCTGACGAGTCCAGAACAGACCTGCAGGATTTCCGTTCATGGCCAGGGGGTAGGTCATGCGTCTCCGGATAATTGGAACCGTCGGCACGGTCCATCAGCCAAGTGTACCGGAAAGCCTCATAAAGTAAAGGAAAAACCCCCGAATTGAAGGTTTATAAAGGCAAGCTAGTTGCCTGCCCTCACTGCTTCTCGGGAATCTCCGCCACCAGGAAAGGCTTGGGCTTATTGCCCCCCGTGATGAAGGCCGAAGGGAGGCCCTTCACGTGGGATTCAGCCTCCTCACGGGATCTGTAAGACCCACTGAAGATTTGTGTGCATATTTTGCCATCATTCATCTTGATTGGTAATGAATAGTGGGCTATCCCTGCCGCATCCAACAGCTTTGCGGCATGTTGAACCGTCTCCTTCTGGCAGGCGATTTCCAGACGGAGCGTCCAGGCAGTCCGGGGGAGACTCGCTTTGTGGATCTTGCCTTGGATATAGGTTTTGCCCAATTCCGCATCTCCGGAGGGGGTAGGAGGGGGCGGCTTCGGCGCGGGAGGCTTCACAGCCTGTTCAGGCGCTTTTGGTTCCAGTTTCTGGGATGGTTTGGCTTCAGGGGAAGGGCTGGCTGAGGAGGCAGGCGGCGGGGGCATGGGGGATGTGACGTCGTTCCGGCTCCCGCCCTTGCTGTCCACGGATGGCACTACCAATTCATGGGGCGGCTGAGAGGTTGATTTGTGGCGGGTCCAGCCGTAGCTGACGGCTATCCCCAATCCCACCAGCAAGATCAAGCCGAGGACGAGTCCCCATTGGCTTCGCTTCGGATTGAGGTCCAGGCGTGGGCCGCCAAAGGATGGACCGGGAAGGTCCTCCACTTCAGGGGGCAGGCGCAACAAGGGGATGGGCGTACTGAGCGTCGGCACGATGGCCTGTCCTGACTCGATGGTGTAGGGAGTGGGCACTTCATCCTCTACGGATGGGGGGGGCAGCACCTGATCATCCTCATCCTCCTCGGCGGGGAAGCCAGGATCCATCGGCACCGCTGATCCTTGGGATGCCTCTGAATCCCAGGTCTCCTTGATGCGATCCAAGGCCGAAGAGAAGTCCTCCAGGTTGTGGGTGGGCGAGGAGGCGGCCTGGATGCTGTGAAAGAGCGGCGGCGTTGGAGCCCGGTGTCCAATTTCCTCTTCAGGAGACGTGATGGCCGGGCTTTGCCCGGACTCCACCTGGGGATCAAAGGGGGGACGCAGAGGGAGCGAAGCGACCGGGCGGGCCCCCCTTTTCATATCAGGTGCCGGGACCTCCGAAAGACTTATGATCGGAGGGAGGAGGGCAGGGGTCTCTTCCGCTTGGGCTGGAAAGGTGGCTGGGGTGGCCAGGGCATCCTCGTTGCCCAAGGGCAGTTCCAGCAGATCCTGGGTGGTGGGCTCGGGCTGGTCTTGCAAATGGCCCCATCCCATCTCCCGCAGGAACAGGACGAAAGCCCCCATGCGGACGGGCTCTGTGGCCGCCTCCCGGCTCAATTCGAGCAAGGTCCGCTGCCCATTGATGAGACTGGGGACTCTTGAAAGGTCCGGGGGCAGATCCAGGGCATTGAGCCTCGCCCGATCCAGCACCATGACTTGGGAAAGGGGTCCCAGCAATTCCAGCAGGCGCTCCCGATCCTTGAGGTTCAACAGCCCGCCCAGGAGCAGGGCCGGGGTGTCCAGGCTCAGCCGCACCACGGTATTGTCCAGGATCTTCGCCATGAAGAGCGGCGCCACGTTCGGCGTGCCGATGGCCCCCCAGACGACCCGCTCCACCTGGAGTTTGGCCATGTCCAGCAGATCCCGCTGGGTGATGAAACCCAGCTGGATCAGGTTTTTTCCCACGCTCATCCCCGGCTGCAGGTTGGCCATGGCGTAATCCATCTGATCCTGGGTGAGCCGGCCTCTTTCCACCAGCAGATGAGTGAGCCGATCTAGGGGATGGGTGCTCTGGGCGAAGACGATGCGGCCCTCGTCGAAAAAGATGTTCCGCTGAGGATCGCTGCCCAGGCTCCATTGTCCCGTGGCCCCTTCGCGGCAGCGCTGGAAGAGGTCCTGGAGGGCCGAGAGCGTCGTCATTGGACCACCCAGCGCTGGAGTTTCAGCTTGCCCACCTTGACCAGCAGCTTCATGGCGGTCTTGAGGGCCAGGCGGAAGGAAGGATCCGAAATTTTTTCGCCGTCAAGGCTCACGGCGCCCTGGGATATGAGCCGCTCAGCCTCTTTGCGCGAGGAGGCCAGGCCTTGTTCCACCAGCAGCCGCGCCAGCTGGATTTCTCCCTCCGTGGCGCTGACATTGATTTCAGGGGCATCGAGGGTTTGGCGTTCTGAAAACCGCTTGATCCAGCGCTCCTGGGCTTCGTTGGCCGAGGGGACACCGTGGAACTGGCTGACGATTGCTGAAGCCAAGGCTTTCTTGGCGTCCATGGGGTGACCGGCCTTCATCGCCTCGATTTCCGGCGGCAGCTGGTCCGTGAGGAGCAGCCACCAGTCCCACATGGTCTCGTCACTGATGCTCATGGTCTTGCCGAACTGCGTGTCCGCATCCTCCATGAACCCGATGTAGTTGCCCAGGCTCTTGGACATCTTTTCCACACCATCCATGCCCAGCAGCAGGGGCACCGTCAGCACCACCTGGGGCTGCTGGCCCGAGGCATCCTGCAGATCCCGGCCCCGCATGAGATTGAAGAGCTGGTCGTTGCCGCCCAGTTCCACGTCGGCCTCCAGGGCCACGCTGTCGTAGGCCTGCACCAGGGGATAAAGCAGTTCGTGAAAGCTGATGGGCTGCTGGTCCGCCATGCGTTTTTGGAAATCATTGCGCTCGAGCATCTGGGCCACCGTGAATTTCGAGGCCAGGCGGATCCAGTCCTCGCCCTTCAGCGCGCTCATCCATTCGCTGTTGAAGCGGATCTCCGTTTTTTCAGGGTCCAGGACCTTGAAGACCTGGTGCTTGTAAGTCTCGGCGTTGGCCAAGACCTCCTCCTGGGTGAGCGGGGGGCGCGTGGCCTTCTTGCCCGAGGGATCCCCGATCAAGCATGTGAAATCGCCGATGAGAAAAATGACGGTGTGCCCAAGCTTCTGGAATTGGGCCATCTTCCGCAGCAGCACGCCATGGCCCAGATGCAGGTCCGGCGCGGTGGGATCGAAGCCCGCCTTCACGCGGAGGGGCCTCCCGGCGGCCAGCTTGGTTTTCAGCAGTTCCCGGGTATGGCAGGTCACCGTGCCCTTGAGCAACAGTTCCAAAGCGTGAGTATTCAGTGCGACAGCAGTCATGCCTAGAATCTTCGCGTAAAACTCAGCGATCAGCTAGCGCACTGTGCATTTGATGCCTTGGTAGCTGTGATCAGTCCAGCGAGATCATCTGAAGCCGCCCGTTCTCCCAGCGGCTGGCGATCCTTCCCCCTTTGCCATTGGTGTAGCCCAGCTCGACCTTGCGGAAGCCGCCATTCACGGAGACGTTGTAGCTGATCTTCCCGGTGAAGACGCTGGGCATCTGAGGAGGAAGTGGCTCCAGTTTAGGGCGCCACATCCTGGCTTGATCGAGGAAGCCTTCTTCAGTGGGATAGGCCTGCGCCAGCTCTGGATTCGATTGGTAGAGCGCCTTCGCCCCTTCATCGGTTTCCAATTGCTGGACAGCCTGTTTCAACTGGACCCACTCGCGGCCATCCATGGTCTTGCCGATGGCCCGGGCGCAGGTGGCCCCCAGCACCACGCACCCCCCAAGGCCCAGCAGAAACACCACACCACAGCCCAGGGCCACCTTGGCCCAGATGGACATTCCCTTCTTGCCTTGCATGGGTTGACCACCGTTATCCCAACTTGAATCCGCCATGGCCCGCTCCTTTCAATAGTTCAGTTCATCAGAGTAGATTGCTGGCCAGTTCCGCCAGTTTGCTGCGCTCGCCTTTGGTCAGGGTCACGTGGCCGCTCACGTCCTGGCGTTTGAAGTGCTCCGCCAGGAAGCTCAGGCCGTTGGTGCTGGCATCCACGTAGGGATTGTCAATCTGTTGCGGATCCCCGGTGAACACCACCTTGGTGCCCTCCCCGGCGCGGGTGAGGATGGTTTTCACCTCATGGGGCGTGAGGTTCTGGGCCTCGTCCACGATCATGTATTGTTCCGGGATGGAGCGGCCCCGGATGTAGGTGAGGGGCTCGATGCTCAAGTACCCGCCCTCTTCCAGCTGGCCCGCGGTCAGCGTGGAGCGCCGGCGCATGT
This sequence comes from Acidobacteriota bacterium, assembly GCA_021786615.1. Lineage (GTDB taxonomy): Bacteria > Acidobacteriota > Holophagae > Holophagales > Holophagaceae > JANXPB01. The sequence continues at coordinate 10,345 of JAJYMZ010000229.1, read as the reverse complement.
CCATGTTGGCGGCCACGATGAAATCCAGATTGTCGTAGATGGGCTGCATGTAGGGCCGCAGTTTTTCGTCCACGTCGCCGGGCAAGTAACCCAGGTCCCGGCCCATGGGCATGACGGGCCGGCTCACCAGCAGCTTGTGGTAGCGCTCATCGTCCACTACTTGGACCAGGCCCGCCGCGATGGCCAAAAGGGTTTTGCCCGTGCCCGCTTTGCCCAGCAGCGTGACCACCTGGACGGAATCATCCAGCAGCAGTTCCAGGGCGAACTGCTGTTCGCGGTTGCGCGGTTTGATGCCCCAGGGGGCCTGCTCCAGGCGCTTGATGGGGTGGATGAGCCCGTCGGTCTGGTAGAAACGTCCCAAAGCCGTATGGCTGGGATTGGCGCGATCCTGCAGGGTTACGAATTGGTTCGGGTTCAGACGATGGTCTTCCGGGAGGGTCATGCCCTTGGCGAACAGTTCATCAATCTGCGCGCCATCAACCTCCATGGTGGAGGTGCCGCTGTAGAGCTCTTCCATCTCCACCATGTCGGTGGTGTAGTCCTCGGCCAGCAGGCCCGCCGCATCGGCCTTGATGCGCAGGTTCGAATCCTTGGTGACCAGGACGACTTTTTCTTTGCGGGACTTCAGCAGCGCCTGGGCGCAAGCCAGAATATGGTTGTCCGCGTGGTGCTTGTCCAGGCTGGGAATGCCCAGGTCCAGGGGATGCATGCCCACGTCCACCTTCACGGTGCCGCCGCCCTCCATCTTCACACCCTGGCTCAGGCTGCCCTTTTCCCGCAGGTGGTCCAGCTGGCGGGAGACCGTGCGGGCATTGCGTCCGATCTCGGTCTGGTCCTTCTTGAAGTGGTCTATCTCCTCGATGACCACGATGGGAATGACGACATCGTGTTCCTGGAAATGGAAAATGGCGGTGGGGTCATGCAACAAAACATTGGTGTCGAGAACGAAGACCTTCTTGCTGGATGCGGCCAACCTTGCCTCCGATGGTTTTGGGGAGCCTACCACTGACGCTCAACCTGGTACAGCCACAAGGACCACCTGCGTTTCAATTGACGATGGACGATTGACGATTTGCACCACACCTCGGCCGTTGCGCTTCAATCGAAAATCGACAATCGGCAATCGAAAATATGGCCCTAACATCACTCAATTTTGAAATCATGCCAAACCCGGTCACCCCAAACACCATCATCATGCGATGCTTTAGCCTGGATGGATTATGGAGATGAACATGAGGATTTCCCTGATGACCCTGCTCGCTGCCACCGCATTGATGGCCCAAGTCCCGATGAAATACCCTGAAACCCGGCGGGATGCCGTGGTGGATGACTACTTCGGCACCAAGGTGGCGGATCCCTACCGCTGGCTGGAAGACGACAACGCGCCGGACACCAAGGCCTGGGTGGAGGCCCAGAACAAGGTGACCCGCGCCTACCTGGACGCCATCCCCGAGCGGGGGGCCATCCAGGCCCGTCTCACCAAGCTCTGGAACTTTGAGCGCTTTGGAGTCCCCTTCAAACGAGGCGCCCACTACTTCTACAACCGCAATGACGGGTTGCAGAACCAGGCCGTGCTCTTCGTGACGGAGAATCTGAAGGATGCCGGCCGCGTTCTGCTTGACCCCAACACCCTGAGCAAGGACGGCACCATCGCCCTCAGCAGCCTGTCCGTCAGCGAGGATGGCAAGCTGCTGGCCTACGGCATCTCCGTGGGCGGCAGCGACTGGATCACCTGGAAGGTGCGGGACGTGGCCAGCGGCAAGGATCTCGGGGACGAAATCAAATGGTCCAAGTTCAGCGGCGCCTCCTGGATGAGGGATGGCTCCGGCTTTTACTACAGCGCTTATGCTGCGCCCAAGGCGGGCGACGCCATGAAAGGCGTGAACAAGAACCAGAAAGTCTATTTCCACAAAATCGGGACTCAGCAGGCCCAGGACAAGCTGATCTATGAACGCCCCGACCACCCGGATTGGGGCCTGGGCGCCCAGGTCACCGAAGACGGCCGCTGGCTGCTGATCCACCAGAGCGAAGGCACCGAGAACAAGAACCGGATTTTCCTGAGAGATCTCTCCAAGCCTGGGTCCCCCATCGAGCCCTTCCTGGATCACTTCGACGCGGATTACACCGTCATCGGCAATGACGGCGATCTGTTCTACGTCAGCACCGACAAGGACGCCCCCAAACATAGGCTGGTGGCCATCCGCCGGGACCAGCCCGAGAGCAAGGATTGGAGGACCCTGATCCCTCAAGGCAAAGACGTCCTGCGCTCCGTGGATCTCATCGCTGACCGCCTGGTGGTTGTCTGGATGCACGACGCTCATGAAAAAGTGGAAGTCTTCAACCTAAAGGGCGGGAAGCAGCGCGACATCAAGCTGCCAACCCTGGGCACCGTGGGGGGCTTCAGCGGGCGCCGCCAGGACAAAGAGGGCTTCTACGCGTTCACCTCCTTCACCTATCCGAGCACCATCTACCGTTTTGATTTCACCACCGGGAAATCATCGGTCTTCAAGCGTCCCAAAGTGGACTTCAAACCCAACGACTTCGAGACGAAGCAGGTCTTCTTCACCTCCAAGGACGGGACGAAGATCCCCATGTTCCTGGTGTCCAGGAAAGGCCTGAAGCTGGATGGCCAGAACCCCACGCTGCTGTACGGCTATGGCGGGTTCGACATCTCCCTGACGCCGAGCTTCGGCGTCCAGACCCTCACCTGGCTGGAAATGGGCGGCGTCTATGCGATGGCCAATCTTCGCGGGGGCGGCGAATATGGTTCCGAGTGGCACGACGCTGGGCGCTTGAAGCACAAGCAGAATGTGTTCGACGATTTCATCGCGGCGGCTGAATGGCTCATCCAGAACAAGTACACTTCCACCCCCAAGCTCGCCATTCGCGGCGGCAGCAATGGCGGACTTCTGGTGGGCGCCTGCATGACCCAGCGGCCGGACCTTTTCGGCGCGTGCCTGCCCCATGTGGGCGTCATGGACATGCTGCGCTTCCACAAATTCACCATCGGCTGGGCCTGGAAGAGCGATTACGGCAGCAGCGAAACCAAGGCTGATTTCCGCACGCTCTTCAAGTACAGCCCATTGCAGAACTTGAAGCCTGGCGTGAAATATCCGCCCACGCTGGTGTTCACGGGCGATCACGATGATCGCGTGGTGCCCGCCCACAGCTTCAAGTTCGCGGCCCAGCTCCAGGCGGACCAGGCTGGTCCCGCCCCGGCGCTCATCCGCATCGAGACCAACGCTGGCCACGGCGCAGGCAAACCCACCTCCAAGCTCATTGATGAAGCCGCTGATGAGTGGGCCTTCACGGTAAAAGCCTTAGGCATGAAGATCAGCCTCAAGCCTTGATCCTGCGCCCATTCCAGGGCACACTAGCCCATTCGGCCGGTGTAGCTCAGGGGTAGAGCAGCGGTTTCGTAAACCGCAGGTCGGGGGTTCAAATCCCTTCGCCGGCTCCAGCAAAATGAAAGGCCACAGCCATGTGGCCTTTCGTGTTCCAGGTGCTGCGAAGTGGAGTAGGTTAGACTTTCGCCTCTATCCTTCTGCACCGTGGGACATTTTCTCTAGGCACTCTGATGGTTTCCACACCGGCCCCCAGTCTTGTCCTCCACTCGGATGGGCGCCGCTTCCCCTTGGTGGACGGCCTCTCCGCCGGGCGCGGGCCGGACAACGGAATGCTGCTGGAGGACTCCAGCGTCTCGACGCACCACGCGGTCTTCCACGAGGCGGGCGGACGCTGGCTAGTGAAGGATCTTAATTCCACCAATGGCACCAAGCTCAATGGCATTCGCATCCAAGGAACGGCGCCTTTGTCGGAGGGCGATTCCCTGAAGTTTGGCGCGGTGGAGCTGCGGGTCGAGGGCCTGGTGGCCGCGCCGCCTCTGCTTGCGGCGGCCTTCCCGCCCCCGCTGCCCGCGCCTGTTCGCCCCCCAGCCCTTCCGGTTCCATCGCAGCTTCCACCACCGATCCCGCCGCCGCTCGCTCCGCAGATGTCCCCCAGGCCTCCGCTTCCCGCCCAAAGACCTAGGGTGAAAACGAAATCTCATCTGGGGCTCTGGATCGCGCTGGGCGCTTGCATCTTGCTCCTGCTGTCGGGGGCGTGGTTCCTGCGGGATAGCTTCATGCCGGGCGCGGGCATGAAAGGCTTGCTGGCATTCAGGGAACAGGCAGGCCAAGATCCGCGAGCAGCCTTCGCTGAAGCCAAGGCTCCGGGAAAATTGGCGGACCTCAATTCGGTGCTGTGGCCCACGGTGGACCCAGAGGCGGGATGGACCTACTTCTTCCGCACCTGCCTGGTGACCGGGGGCGCCCGCGACGGGAACCGCCAGGCGGTGCTTTTCTATCATCCCTGGTCTGACATCGGCCTGGTGACCCAGTGGGAGGATCAGGAACGGCTCAGAGACATGGAAATGGTGCCCGGGGAGGCCCTGCGCAAGGGCGGAATCGCGCCCTACGGCGGCGCCATGGGCTGGACGCGCCTTCAGGCCTATGCTCCGCCGGCGGTGGGCATGGTGACGGCCCAGACCCTCAAGGCTTTTGAGAAAGCCTTCGCCACCGAGTCCGCCGTGGACAAGGCGCTGCCCTGGCTTGGCAGGGGCCAAGCCCGGGAAGCCTGCCGGATGGCCTGCAGCCTCCAATTCGCCCAGGTGGTGAAATCCCTGGTGACTTTCAGCGCCGCTTACGACCAGCCTGCGCGCATGGCCTTCATCCGGCTGCTGGCTCAAGGGAGCAACGGCATCGGCGCAGCCAAAGACACGCCTCTGGACTCCGCCAGGGCCCTGCGGGATCTGCCCAGCAAGGCCTGGTCGGGTTTCCAGCCTACGGCGCTCGTGGACACGGAGGCTCGTGTGCTGGTGGTGGCCCATCACCGGGAAAGCCCGGACCTCTTCCTGGGAGTGGTCTTCCGCCGCGAAGGCGCCGAACTGGTTCCCGAGCGCATGGATCTCCTGAGCTTCAAGGCCTGCTACGGAGCGCTGAAATGAGAAGGCCGGCCGCCATCCTCCTGCTGACGACCGCCCTCGTCCTCCCTGCCTGGTGGCTCATGGCTCAGGGCAACCGGTCTGACACCACGCGCCTGGATCCGCTTTTGGACATTCCACCTTCCGATGGCAGTAAGGCCCTCTGGGATGCCATGGATACCATGGGCACCACGGTGACCAACGCCATGGAACCCGTGGGCACCATGGTGACCGGCGCCAAGACTGAAGGCGTGGACAAGACGCTGGATATCACCCAAGAGGCCTATGAGGCCGCCTCCAAGGGCAACCGCCATGCGGCCAAGCAGGCGTCCGGTTTCACCAAGGGCGCGGATGCCCGTACCTGGCAGGCCGGCCAGGCTGACAAGGCGAAAACCATCCGAAAAATCCGGTTCGTGGGGGATCTCATCGAGATCGTGGACGCCTTCAGTTCCGCCGGGGGCTACCTGGCAGAGGGCGACACCACCGGCGCCGCCGCCATCTTCATCAATGCCCTGGGCAAGAAAGGGGCCGCTGGTTTGGGCGCGGCGGGGGGCAGCATCGCGGGTCCCGGCGGGGCCATCATCGGCGCCGAGGGCGGAGGCCAGGCCTACGATGCCTACGTGGCCGCCAAGGTGACCAAACTGGCTGATGACAAGCGGAACCAGGATGCCCGTGACGCCAATCTCGGGTTCTCCATGACGGGGCGCTACGCGGGCCAGGTTACCTGGGTGACCACCCCCCAGTACGATGCCAGCACCGGCGCCCCGCCCATCACCTTCCGCTTCAAGGGCCCCATGACCGCCGACGTGGATCGGGAGGGCAACCTGAAGATGCACTACGATCTCAAGGGCCAGATGGAAGGCCTGGGCATCGCCGGCGCCACCATGGGCATCGGCATGACCATGCAAATGAGTGTCAGCGTAGACATGGCGGGCAAGGCCAAGGACGGTGTCTTCCAGGCCAAGGGCCATTCCTCCGGCATCTCCCAATTCAACGTGGACTACCGGGGACATGCGGGCGCCCCGGCCAACCAGAGCCAGACCAGCAGCGGCGGCGGCCCTGCGGAAGCCAGCGGAACCTTCACCCGGGAGACTCTTACGGGTACCGTCACCATGGTGGGCGTGAAGGCCAAACCCATCGCTTTTTCGCTCACCAAGCAGCGTTCCTGATGGCCTACTCCCGCGAAGAATGGGATTGGATGGAGGCAGAATGGGCCTTCCATCTGCACGGGCGCAGCGCGTTCTTGAGCAGTGAGGATTTCCGCCAACTGGAGCTTTGGGAGGGTGAAGGGGTTTCCGCGGAAATCATCGTCAACGCCATGGGCGCCTATTTCGAGCGGCGCGCCAGGCGGCCGCGGCCCAGATCCTTCGTGAAGGTGGAACACATCGCCAAGGATGTGGCCAAGGGCTTGAAACTAAGGGACGCCCTGCAACGGGGCGAAGCTCCCAAGGCTGATCTGGGAGCCTGGTCCAAGGTCTCAGAGCCCTTGCAATCGGATCCTCGGGCTCGCGTGGCCTTCGAAAAATGGCAGCGGCTCAAGGCCGCATCGCCTTCGCCGGACGCACCGGGTTTCCTGGATCACTTCGATGCGGAAAGAGCCGCGCGAAGAGCCTTGCTCGCCCTTGCGGAAACCCTGCTGGGCCAGGAGCGGGAACACCTGCTGAAGGGGCTGGAAGAGAGGCTCCTGGAGGCCCAGCTCAAGCCGGATTCGCTGGTGTGGAAGCGGGCCTTCCAGCATCATTGGGAACTGCGCGTCGCCGAAGCCTTTGGCATCCCTGCATGAGTCCATCCAACGCCCTTGAGGAAGCCTGGAAGTCCCAGCTGGAGCAGCCCGACGAGGCGTTCTTCAGGACGTTCGCGGCGCGCATCCAGACACCGGATGGCGTCCGGGACGCGGCGCGGGAGGCAGTGAAGACCCTCATTCCCCTCATTGACTGGGAAGCCTACCAGCCGAATGTGCCCCACGGATTGATGGGGCTTCGAGCGGTGTTCAGCTTGCGATCTCTGATGGAAGAAAAAAGTTTTCATCGCATCCTCGCTACCCAGCTTCACGCCTTCGCGCACGAGGGGAGGCGATCCGGCGCGGGGGGGCTGAAGTCCATCGGCCACGGCAGCGGCTCCTGGCAAAATGTGCGCGTGGCCATCGCAAAAAAGCGGCCCTCCATCGCCTACGGCGAGATGCTGGGCATCGAAACGCCGACACTGGGTGACTTCAGGACTCTCGGTGAGCTGGTGCAGTGCGACATGGCCAACGTGGGCCACAAGGCCGTGATGGCCCATCAGTTTGGGGAGCTGTTCCTGGCATTGGAATCGCCCAGGGCCACCGGCAAGCGGATGCTGGCCCTGGTGGCTTGGCTGGCGGCCACGGAATTCACCGATACGTTCTGGAACCGGCGGGCCGGCAAGCGCCTGGGCGACACGCCTTTTTGTGTGGAGGTGGTTCCCCCCAGACTGAGTCCTGAGGATCACGCTGCGGGCGCGCGGGATATCTGCGACCTGGGTCTGGTGGAGCTGCTGGACCGATTCACCCAAAGGATGCGTGAGGGCTGCGGCAGCGCGGATCTCCTGGCCATGCTCGTACTGGCGGCTTCGGAAAAACAATTGGACGCGCGCCGGGATCTCGAAGGGAAAACCACCTGCACGCTGGTCTATCTCGCGACCCATGCATCGCGGCAGATGGAATGCGGCGATCCGCGTCTCTGGGCACAGGCAGCGGCCCTGGTGAACCTGTTTCCCACGGATGAAACCGAGCGTCGCATCAGGCTCGAGCCGCCGCGGCAAATGCCTGACGACCTGGCGGTGGGCTTGCTGGATGCGATTCTCGATGCGGAGCCGCCTCAGGCCATGCATCTGGCTCAAGCCCTGAAGGAACAGCAGGGGACTCAGGCTCTACTGCGCGTCCTGGCGGAGGCCGCCAGCCAGAATGACCCCGCCTTCAATCACAGCCAGCACCTGCTCACCGTGGCGGCGGCGCTGGACCTGCTGCCCCTGCTGCCAGAGCATGTCCAGGCGGCGTTGCTTCTCGCGGTGACGAAATCCCTGGCCAACAGCCAGGGCTCCGCCGATCTGGGAAGGCTGGCGGAGCGGGCGCTGGGGTAGCACCAAAGCTGATGACTTAGCCTATTGAGCGAAAGAAGCCACCAATAGACAAGGACAGCACGCGGAGCCCTTCCTTCGTGTCCATGTCGGATGGGCTTTCTCTGGGTTATCTGTTCGGCATCAACAAGAGGTCGCCTGCTATTTGTTGGAAATCCCCTTCATCCCTGTTTTTTAAAAAAGTTTTATAAACAGGGATGAAGGGGATGAGGGGGATGTCGTAGGGGGCGCTTCGCGCCACCCATTATTCGAAGTCCGCCACCACCCTTTGGCCTGAGCAGATCCATGCCTGTAGGCGGGATTCCATACTTCAAGCCCATGAGCCCTCTTTGGCCCGCTCAGCGCGGCCAAAGTTGGACCCTGTTTTTCTCTCATAGCTTCGGAAGTTCGGTCTTCCGGATGGACTCGAAGATCAGGCTGGTGGCGATGCGGGAGACTTCGGGGCGCGTGGTGAAGGCATCCAGCGCCAGATCTCTCAGGTGGTGGGCGTCCCGCACGGCCACGTGGATCTGGAAGTCGTACTCGCCGGTCACGTGGTAGACCGCCAGCACTTCGGGCAATCCGAGGACATGCTTCCAGAAGGCTTTCACCATGGTCCGGCTGTGCTTCTGGAGCTGCACGGCGATGAGGGATTGAAGCCCGATGCCCAGGTATTCGGGTTCCACCTCCGCATGGAAGCCCTTGAGCACGCCCCCGTCCCGAAGCCTCTGCACCCGGGCCAGGCAACTGGAGGGCGCCAGGCCCACCGCGGCGGCCAGCTCCTTGTTGGAGCGCCGAGCATTCTTCTGTAAAAGTACCAAAATTTCGTAATCTATTCGGTCAAGGTCAATATTCACGGGCAAACTCCGCAATCTATTCGGCTGAAACCAAATTGTACGAAATCCACACTGAATGCAAGCGAATCTGAATCCGGAGGCTTTCATGCCACGCCACGACCTCTCCTTTGAAACCATGGCGGTGCATGGGGGCCGCGAAGATCTGGCGGCGCTGGGGGTTCACGCGCTGCCCATTGATCTGTCCAGCACCTACCCCTTGAATGACCTGGCGCGGGGGGGCGAGGCCCTGGAGCTCATGGCCATGGGCGGCCAGGACAAGACCAACCCCGTCTATTCACGGCTCTACAACCCCACCGTGGGGCGGTTTGAGGAAGCCCTGGCCCAGCTTGAAGGCGCCGATGAATCCGTGGCCTTCGCCTCGGGGATGGCCGCCATGACAGCTTGCCTTCTCGCGGCAAAACAACGGGGCAGCCACGTGGTGGCCGTGCGGCCCCTCTACGGCGGGTCGGACCACCTGATCGCATCAGGGATGTTGGGCCTTGACGTCACCTGGGCGCAACCGGACAACATCCACGAAGCCCTGCGTTCAGATACCGCTCTGGTGATCGCAGAAACGCCGGCCAATCCAACCCTCGCGCTCTTGGACATCAAATCCGTGGTGGCCCAGGCCCGTGGCGTGCCGGTGCTCGTGGACTCCACCTTCGCCACGCCGGTGCTGCAAAATCCCCTGAAGCTCGGCGCCACCCTGGTGTTGCACAGCGCCACGAAATTCATCGGCGGCCATGGCGATGTGCTGGCGGGCGTGGTGGCCACCAATGTGGAGTGGGCCACGGAACTGCGGAAGGTCCGCGTGATCACGGGATCAGTGCTCCACCCCCTGGCGGCCTACCTGCTGCACCGCGGCCTGCCCACGCTATCCCTGCGGATCCGCGCGGCCCAGGAAGGCGCCAAGGTCCTCGCCCAAAAACTGAAAGACCACCCAGGCGTGAAGGCCGTCCATTATCCAGGACTGGAAGGCGGAGATCCGTGCGGCCTCATCGGCACGCAGATGCGCGGACCTGGCTCCCTCATCGCCTTCGAAGTCGAGAATTTCGATTTCGCTTCCACGCTCATGGGCAGCGTGAAGCTGATGACACCCGCTGTTTCGCTGGGTTCCGTGGACACCCTGATCCAGCATCCCGCTGCCCTCACCCACCGCGTGGTGGACGCGGAAGCGAAAGTGCACAGCGGCATCGGCGCCGGCCTTCTCCGCCTGTCGGTGGGCCTCGAAAATCCAGAGGATTTGTGGGCGGATCTGGAACAGGCCCTCGTGAAAGCCATGGCTAAAGCGGGAGCGCACGCTTAGGTCGGCATTGAGGAGGGCCACGGACCATCCCTTCAATTGACGATTGACGATTGACGATTGACGATTGGGAACTCCATCCTCCCTTCGGGTTTCAATCGAAAATTGAAAATCTTTCCGGCAGAAGCCTGGACTGGGATACCAAGAAACCAATACAGGTGGAGCGCTGGT
>JAJYMZ010000008.1 GCA_021786615.1 Acidobacteriota bacterium | reverse complement strand
CCGCGCCTGCCCGCGAGTCATACCTGGTGGTCGAGAAGATCCTGGAAGCCGCCCTACAATCCGGAGCGGACGCCATCCACCCAGGCTATGGATTCCTGAGCGAAAACGCCGAGGCCGCCCGGCTTTTTGAAGAAAACGGCATCACGTTCATCGGTCCCCGGCCGGAATCCATCGTGCGCATGGGCTCCAAGACCGAAGCGCGGATCGCGGCCATCAAGGCTGGTTGCCCCGTGGTGCCGGGCATCCAGGAGACCATGAGCGACGATGATCTGCTGATCGAAGCCGAGAAGATGGGCTTTCCCGTGATGGTGAAGGCCGCCATGGGGGGCGGCGGCAAGGGCATGCGGCTGGTGAAGAACGCCGAGGAACTGAAAGTAGGGCTGCCCAGGGCCCGGGGTGAAGCGCTTTCATCCTTTGGGGACGACAGCGTCTACATCGAAAAGGCGATCCACCAGCCCCGGCACATCGAGATCCAGATCTTCGGAGACCAGCACGGCAATTACGTCTACCTATGGGAACGGGAGTGCTCCATCCAGCGGCGGCATCAGAAAGTCATCGAGGAAGCGCCCAGCCCGCACGTGACGCCGGAGATGCGCGCCGCCATGGGCGAGGCGGCGCTGAAGGTGGCGCGGGCGGTGAATTACGTGGGCGCGGGCACCGTGGAATTCCTGGCGGACGCGGACCGCAATTTCTATTTCCTGGAGATGAACACCCGACTCCAGGTGGAGCATTGCGTCACGGAATGGATCACGGGCCTGGACCTGGTGAAATGGCAGATCCTCGTGGCCCGTGGCGAGAAATTGCCGCTCGCCCAGAGCGAGATCAGGCTCAATGGCTGGGCGGTGGAATGCCGCATCTACGCCGAGGACCCGGACAAGAATTTCATGCCGAGCCCCGGCCGGATCACCTTCCTGCGGACGCCCGCAGGACCTAACGTGCGGGATGACAGCGGCGTCTTTGAAGGCAGCGAAGTGTCCATGTTCTACGATCCCATGATCTCGAAGCTGAGCACCTGGGGCCCCACCCGCCCGGAAGCCATCGCCAAGATGCGCGCCGCCCTGGGGGAATACCGCATTGGGGGAATCCGGCACAACGTGGCCTTCCACGAAACGATCATGCAACACGAACCCTTCCTGAGCGGCGCGCTGCACACAGGGCTGCTGGACAAGCCTTTTTGGAAAAGGAGGGAAGCCGGCCCCAACCTAAAATTCGCCGTGGCCGCGGCCATGGTGGCAGAGCTGGACGACGAAGAGCGGCGCGCATCACGGCCTATGGGTTCAAGTGATGGCAAATCCGATGCGTGGAAGCATTGGGGAAAGTTCAACAGACTATGAAACGCACACTTCTCATCGGCAAAGAATCTCACGATGTCGAAATCCTCCGCCAGGATGGCGTGACGACGCTCCTCTGGGATGGCGTGGCGGAGCCCGCGGACATCCTGGAGGTGGGGCCCGGGAACTGGTCGGTGATCCTAGGCCGAAAGTCTGTGGACATTCGCCTGGACGAGGCCAAGAACCCGGATCCGGATGTGCGCGGCTTTCGCGCCACGCTCTTTGACGGGCCTTACGAATTCGCGCTGCAGGACCCCCGCAAAGCCCTGCTCGCCGCCGCCGGTGGCACCGCCGCGTCCGGTGGCATCCTGACCGCCCCCATGCCGGGAAAAGTCGTCAAGCTCCTGGTCCAAGAAGGCGATCTCGTCACCGAAGCCCAGCCTCTCCTCATCATGGAAGCCATGAAAATGCAGAACGAGTTGAGGGCGGTGTCCGAGGGAGTGATAACGAAAGTCTCCACCTCCGAAGGAGCCACGGTGGAAACGGGTTCGGTACTCATCATAGTGGGGCCGAAGAAAGCTTGAAGGGGCGGCCTCGCGTATCGGCTTTGCCGATACCGAGAAGATGCAGAACGAGTTGAGGGCCACTTCCGCGGGGAGAGTATCCAAGATCACGGTACAAGAGGGCGCCACTGTGGAGACGGGTGGGACCCTCATGATCCTTGTGGCGCCCGAGGCGAAATAGCGGGCGGCCTCGCGTATCGGCTTTGCCGATACCGAGAAGATGCAGAACGAGTTGAGGGCGGTGTCCGAGGGAGTGATAACGAAAGTCTCCACCTCTGAAGGAGCCACGGTGGAAACGGGTTCGGTACTCATCATCGTGGGGCCGAAGAAAGCTTGAAGGGGCGGTCTCGCGTATCGCGAAGCGATACCGAGCGGTTTTTTATCTGCACGAACCTTGTTGCCCTCTCCTACTTATTCCCAAAAATCTTCGGTATTCGATAGGAGCCGGTGAGTGTCATGAACACGGAGCTGGAGTGCAGGAAACCATTGGCGCCGGTGCTTCCCAGGCTGATGAAATTCACCGCGCCCTCGAAGGCGAACGCGCGGTTGAAGGCGTAGCCCACGCCCAGCCGCACGCCAGGCCTGGCGCTCTGGCTCCGTTGTTCATATCTGCCGGGCGCTGGGTAGCTGGGGGGCTCCACCTGGATGCGGCCTCGGACGAAGTTGAGGGTCAATCCCGCGCTGCCGTAGAAGGTTTCCGTGCCCTTGCGGGAGAAGGCATGCAGCCAATCGGCGCCGAGCTGGAAATCGCTGAAGGGCTCGTCCACGGCCAGCCGCAGGGCGGCCCGGACCCAGCCGGATTTTTTGGGGAATACCAAGGCCCCTTCGAGGGCCAAGGGGAATTTGGTCACGAGGCCGGCGCCGCCGGTGGAATCGCGCTCAGCCTTCCAGTCGTGATCTAGGCTGGTGGCCAGGCCCGCGTCCAGATGAAGCGCGGCATCCTGAGCCAGCGCGGGGAACATGGCTGTGAACACGGCGAAAAAAGTTCGAGTGATGTTCCGAGTGATGTTCATAGTTGGTCCAATCCCTCAATTCCGATGGTGGGGTGCCAGGGCATCAGCTCGTATTGGGCCATGCCAGCCTTGGTGAATGGATCATTGTCCCGGATGCGGTCCCGGTTTGGTTATTTTTACACGACAGCCTAAGCTCGTCCTGGTTCCTCTTCTCCCTGTCCCTTCCATGTGCGCATCCTTCGACCGCATCGCCTTGGTTTTCCGCCGCCTGATGCTCATGGTGGCGGTTCTCGGTATGGGCCAGACACTGCCGGCGCAGCCATTTGCCTTCAGGCATTTCGATGGCCGCGACGGTTTGCCCCAGAGCCAGGTGAGGGCCATGATGGAGGACCACCGCGGGTTCCTTTGGGTGGGAACCCAGGGCGGCGTGGCCCGGCTGGGGGCTTCAGGTTTCAGGAATTATGGCCTGGCCCAGGGTCTTGGCGTTGGAGCGGTGACGGCGCTGCTGGAGGATAGGGAAGGTGCCATTTGGGTGGCCCAGGTGGACGCAAGCCTGGCGCGGATCCAGGGCAGCCAGGTCCAGTCCTTTGGCTCCTCGGATGGCCTTCCCACGATGAATTCCTATTGCCTGGCAGAGGAGGATTCGGGAGCGATCCTGGTGGGGACTCGGGGAGGGCTTCGCCGCTGGGATGGACACATGTTCAGGCTGGTGCAGCTGGGTGCGTGGCCCGGTGAACCCATCTACGGGATCGCAAAAACCAGGGGTGGATTCTGGTTGAGCACACGGAAGGGGCGCGTGGGCTTCTGGGACGGGCAGCACTTGAAAGAGGAAACGCTTCCCAAAGCCGTCGCCGATCGCGAGGTCTGGAAGATCGTGATGGATCCGGAAGGCAGGCCTTGCGCCCTCACACGGCCCGGTCTCTTCAGAAGGGAGGAAGGCCTCTGGTTTCCAATCCATTTGAAAGGCTACGACGGAGTTCCCAAACTCCGGGATTTCAACTTTGACCACGACGGCCACCTGGTGGTAGGGCTCGGCGATGACGGGCTTTGGACCGAAGCTTCCGACGGATCCACAAAGTGGTGGACCGCGAAAGATGGACTTCCTGAAGAGGTCATCAACCTGGGCTACCGCGATCGCCAGGGCATTCTCTGGGTGGGCTCTGACGGCGCAGGCTTGTACGCCCTTGCAATTCCGGGCCTTCATGCCATCAAAGCCCAGATGCCTTTCGAACTTGGCGCCGTGCTGGCCATCGAGCCATTGCCCGGCATCGGCACCTTTCTGGGCACCAGCCGCGGATTGTATCTCTGGGTTGAAGGCAAAGGCCTGACGGCCCGCTGGACCATCAAGGAAGGGCTTCCCTCGAACGAAATCTGGAGCCTTTATCCTGATGGCAGCGGCGGGCTCTGGCTGGGAAGCGCCAAGGGCCTGGGAAGGTGGACCAAGGGGCGGGTCCAGCCCGGAAAAGTGCTTGGGGATGCGCGGGTCTTCCAGGTTCTAAGCTGGCGCGGCCTGAATATGGTCGGCACCGATCGCGGGCTGGTGGAGATGGATCCATCGGGGCAGGTGAAACGCACGTTCGAGATTCCCAAGGAAGCCGGGGTCAATGATGCCTACGTCCTTCTCGAGAATGGCGAAAGCGTGTTGGTGGGCTGCTCCAAGGGGCTGTACCGGTTTGATGGACAGCATCTGGCGAGGGCGTTTTCTGGCGCTCCCTTCGACAACGTGAGCGTGCTGGCCCTGTACCGGGACGCCAAGGGCCTGCTTTGGGTGGGCACGGTCCAAGGTGTCTATAGGCTCGATGCCGGGCATTGGACTCGGATCGGCATCGAAGAAGGCTTGCCGGACGCCAATATCTACTTTGTGGGAGACGGCGGCCTGGGACGCATCGCCATCGGTCATGGGAAGGGAATCACCCTGATCGGGACTGATGGCCACATGCTGCATTTGAATCAGGGGGTCGGCTTGCTCTCGGATGAAACGAACCAGGGTTCTGTGCGCTTGGATGATCGGGGCCGGCTCTGGTTCGGCATGACCAATGGGGTGTGCATCCTGGACACGGGGGAACCCCTCAAACTCCCGGAAATGCCCGTGCCACGGGTGCTGGAAGCCTCCTGGCCAGGAGGACGCATGTATCTGCCCAGTAAGATCGAACTGCCTCCTCGGCGCGATTTCATCGAATTCAATTTCGAGTTGGGTATGCCCATCTCCAACCATCCGCCCTTGTACGAGACTCATCTGGAAGGTCTCTCGTCGGGATGGCAGAGGATCACCGAAGGCAATACGGTTCGCTATGAGCACTTGCCCGCGGGCTCCTATCGCTTCCGGGTCAGGGCCAGCCAGGATGGCGAGCACTGGATCGAGGGGCCGCTGGTTTCCTTGCGGGTACGTCCCACCTGGCTGGAACACCCCCTGGGCCGCGCGGCGCTGGCCCTCCTGGGCCTGCTGGTGCTGGCCTTGTTCATCCAATGGCGAACCCTGCGTTTGCGGAAAATCGCGAAAAACCTTGAATTCCAAGTGGGTGAACGCACTCGCTCCCTGAACCAGCGCAACGCGGACCTCGAAGCGGCCCATGACCAGGTGAAGCAGCTTCTCGAATCCAAGGTCGTCTTCACGCGCATGGTGGTCCATGACTTGCGTTCCCCCATCACGGCCATCAACCTGCTGGC
>JAJYMZ010000126.1 GCA_021786615.1 Acidobacteriota bacterium | reverse complement strand
CGTGGATCACCCTTCTTATTTCTCTATTCAATTGTCAAAGATTCCTCTGCTTTCAGCCCTTGAGCTGAGGTCAAAAGCAACTCTTCCTCTGCTTCTGACCTCAATCCAAGCTCTTTTCGCGCCAGCGAAAAGTGGTGGGCCTAGGTGGATTCGAACCACCGACCTCACGCTTATCAGGCGTGCGCTCTAACCAGACTGAGCTATAGGCCCTCGGTCATCAGATGAGCTGGTGGACCTGATCGGACTTGAACCGACGACCCTCTGGTTGCAAACCAGATGCTCTCCCAACTGAGCTACAGGCCCCAAGGTTGATCCTGGTTGGTTCCCCGGCGCTTCCCATCTATCGCACGATCCACTGGATCGTGCTCCCACTCGGCTTACGCCTCGTGGAGATGGGCCCCTCCAGCTGAGCTACGGGCCCGCGGGTTCTATCCCCTCGCGCGTCCCTCAAAGATCCTTGAGGAACTACCCCCAAAGCACCTTTGAAAACCGGATAAATGTTGTGCCCACCATCCAAAAGGCGGACAGGCACATCGAATGGAAACGTTGACCTTACGCCATCATTTAAGATGACTCTCCTTAGAAAGGAGGTGATCCAGCCACAGGTTCTCCTACAGCTACCTTGTTACGACTTCACCCCAATCACCAAGTTCACCATTGAGACCTAGCTCCCTTGCGGGTTACCACAGCCTCTTCAAGTGCTCCCGGCTTTCGTGATGTGACGGGCGGTGTGTACAAGGCCCGGGAACGTATTCACCGTATCGTTCTGATACACGATTACTAGCGATTCCACCTTCATGCACTCGAGTTGCAGAGTGCAATCCGAACTGAGGGCGACTTTCTCCGATTAGCTTCATCTCGCGACTTCGCAACGGTTTGTATCGCCCATTGTAGCACGTGTGTAGCCCTGGACATAAGGGCCATGATGACTTGACATCATCCCCACCTTCCTCCCGGTTAACCCGGGCAGTCCCCTTAGAGTTCCCGGCATGACCCGCTGGCAACTAAGGGTAAGGGTTGCGCTCGTTGCGGGACTTAACCCAACATCTCACGACACGAGCTGACGACAGCCATGCAGCACCTCTGTAGCAGTTCTTGCGAAAAGGCACATCTCTGTACCGGTCCACCACAGTTCAAGCCCAGGTAAGGTTCTTCGCGTTGCGTCGAATTAAACCACATGCTCCACCGCTTGTGCGGGCCCCCGTCAATTCCTTTGAGTTTCAGCCTTGCGACCGTACTCCCCAGGCGGAACACTTAACGCGTTAGCTACGGCACGGAAGGGGTCAACTCCCTCCACACCAAGTGTTCATCGTTTACAGTGTGGACTACCAGGGTATCTAATCCTGTTTGCTACCCACACTTTCGCGCCTCAGCGTCAGTTACTGTCCAGGTGGCCGCCTTCGCCACTGGTATTCCTCCACATCTCTACGCATTTCACCGCTACACGTGGAATTCTACCACCCTCTCCAGTACTCTAGCCTCCCAGTATGAGATGCAGTTCCCAAGTTGAGCTCAGGGATTACACATCTCACTTAAAAAGCCGCCTACGCGCCCTTTACGCCCAATAATTCCGAATAACGCTTGCCCCCTCTGTATTACCGCGGCTGCTGGCACAGAGTTAGCCGGGGCTTCCTCTCCGGGTACCGTCAAGCAAACAGGCTATTAACCCGCCCACCTTCGTCCCCGACGACAGGGTTTTACGATCCGAAGACCTTCATCACCCACGCGGCGTTGCTGCGTCAGGCTTTCGCCCATTGCGCAAAATTCCCCACTGCTGCCTCCCGTAGGAGTCTGGACCGTGTCTCAGTTCCAGTGTGGCCGATCACCCTCTCAGGCCGGCTACTGATCGTCGCCTTGGTGGGCCATTACCTCACCAACTAGCTAATCAGACGCAGGATCCTCTCCTTGCCCCAGGCCTTGCGGTCCCCAGGTTTCATCCAAAACATCCCAGTCTTGGATCTCATGCGGTATTACCACTCCTTTCGGAGCGTTATTCCCCACAAAGAGGTAGATTCCCCACGCGTTACTCACCCGTCTGCCATGCACCTTGCGGCACATCCGACTTGCATGTGTTAGGCACGCCGCCAGCGTTCATTCTGAGCCAGGATCAAACTCTCATGTTTAATACCTTAAGCTCTACCCAACGGACACATCCATTGGGACGCTTGCTTCATTTGCTGGTCCGTCTTTAAGACGGCCCAGTCTTTCGGTCCTCTGGCACCCTGAAGCGCCTGATTCCCTTTTGGCTTCCATTCTCTTTATCCGGTTTTCAAAGATGCCTCGGAAGCCTCGACATACCCGCCACCTTCACCCCAATATCCCGGGCACGCGGGCACATCTCACCCCATCCCTACCCGCAACCTCGATCGCGGCAGGAAAATTAGAGTACCAGCTGGAAGGGATGATGCAAGCGAAAAGTTTGCTGAAGCCGCACCGGTATTCCAGATAAGCTCCCTGGGTGAGGCACCGATCCCTGCTTTTTCAATGTTCTGAGCCTGATCCTCAAGGGTCTGTTCAGGTGTTTTCAGCAGTGCTTTCAAAAACAGGAATGCGATGATGGAGCCATGAGCCCCATCCGCAAAGCCGTCATCCCCGTCGCAGGTCTGGGCACCCGGTTCCTGCCCGCAACCAAGGCCCAGCCCAAGGAAATGCTGCCCCTGGTGGACAAGCCAGTGATTCAGTATGTGGTTGAAGAAGCCATCCGTGCGGGCGTGGAAAACCTCGTGCTCGTCACCGGCCGTGGCAAGCAGGCCATCGAGAATCATTTCGACGTGGCCTACGAGCTGGAGGACATGCTGCTGCGCCGTGGCAAGACCGAGGATCTTGAGCAGGTGAGGGCCATCACGGGCCTAGGCCAGTTCGCTTTCGTCCGCCAAGGTGAGCCCCTGGGCCTAGGCCACGCGGTACTTTGCGCACGCCATGCCGTAGGATCGGAGCCCTTCGCACTGCTTCTTGGTGATGATGTTTTCGACGAGGATGGCCCCGCCCTGGGAGCACTCATCAAGGCTTTCGAAGCCACAGGAAAAAGTGTCGTGGGAGTTCAGGAAGTCCCGCTGGAGCACGTTTCGCGCTACGGCATCATCAACGCTCCGGAGCATCCTGAGGGCCCCTGGGACGTCACGAACATCGTTGAAAAACCGGACATCGCCAATGCCCCAAGTCGCTATGCCGTGGTGGGCCGCTACGTGCTCTCTCCACGAATCTTTGATCATCTCGCAGCCTTGAAACCTGGCGTGGGCGGTGAATATCAGCTCACGGACGCGCTCAAGCAATTGGCCGATGAAGGCCAGCTCGTCGCCGCCAGGATTCCCGCTAAACGTTACGACACGGGCAACAAGCTGGACTACCTGAAGGCCAATGTGGAATTCGCGCTGAAGCGGGATGATCTGAGGGATGATTTCCGCGCCTATCTGCGGGATCTCATCAACTAAGCAGTTCGGCTTTTCTCGATCAGCAGATGCAGCAGGGTCACCGCCGCGGGCGTGATGCCCGGGATCCGTGAGGCCTGGCCTAGTGTCTCCGGGCGATACTTCTTGAACTTCTCCCGCACTTCGTTGCTGAAACTGAGCAGGTTCTCCATCGGGAAATCCTGCGGGATGTTCACGCCATCCCAGTCCCGGTGATGGTGCAACAGGTGGGCCTCGCGTTCCTGGTATCCCTCGTACCGCGCTTCGAAAAGCAGCAGGTCGCGCTCCCAGGCGGGATCCCATCCCCGTTGTGGCGCGCCATAGCCTGGAAGCAGCGCCAGGGATGCATCCACCAGATCCTTCGTCAGGTTTTGCCGCTTGAACAGCTCCCGCAGATTCATGCCCGTATTCAAGTTCAGCCCTGCTTCACTCGCAATGGCACCAAACCTTGAAGTCTGCGTGACCCAAGTCTGCTCACATTGCTGGCGCAAGTTTTCTCTGCGGGAAAGCTTGGATTCGATCACAGCGATTTCACCCTCTGGCAGGCTGCCAATGGTCTTGGAAACCTCCAGCAGGCGTGCGTCCGCCAGGTCGCAGGCCAGACCCAGGCGATGCTCCGCCCTGGCGGTGAGCATGCGGTAGGGCTCGTCGGTGCCCTTGGTGCAGAGGTCGTCAATCATCACCCCGATGTAGGCCTGGTCCCGGCGGAGGATGATGGGTTCCTCGTCCCGCAACCAGCGCACGGCGTTGATGCCGGCCATGAGGCCCTGCCCCGCAGCCTCCTCATACCCGGTGGTGCCATTGATCTGGCCCGCGAACCAGACGCCCGCCAGCCCTTCCACCGAAAGGTCCCGGTGCAATTGCAGCGGATCAAAACTGTCGTACTCGATGGCATAGCCGGGGCGGATGATTTCAGCCTGCTCGAAGCCCGGAAGGCTTTGGACCATGCGCAGCTGCACATCCGGCGGCATGGAGGTGGACAGTCCCGAAAGGTAGATTTCCTCGGTCTCCAGGCTTTCTGGTTCAACGAATATCTGGTGTCGCGCCTTGTCGGGGAACTTCACGAACTTGTCTTCAATGCTGGGGCAATAGCGCGGGCCGACGCCTTCGACATGCCCGCCGTACATGGCCGAACGGTGCAGATTCTCGCGGACCGCGGCTTCGGTGGCAGGCGTGGTATGGACGATGTGGCAGGGGACTTGCGGTTGAGGAATCCCGCCCTTCGAAACGTCCGTGAAAAAGCTGAAGGGCCGGGGCGGATCATCCCCGCGCTGGACTTCGAGCCGCGCGAAATCAATGCTGCCCTTCGCCAACCGTGGACTGGTGCCGGTCTTCAAGCGCCGGTAGTTCAGGCCAATGGACTTCAGCTGGTCGGATAAATGCGTACTGGGCGGCTCTCCCGCGCGGCCGGCGGCCATTCGCTTGTCGCCAATGAGAATCTGGCCATTGAAAAAAGTGCCGGAGGTAAGCACCACCGCATCGCAGGGGAGGAAGGTCCCATCCAGCAGCTCCACGCCCTGGAAACCACGGGTCCCTTTGCTCCATCGAAACGCCGCGGCGATGCCCTGGCGCAGTCTGAGGTTGGGCGTGTGCTCAAGTCTATTGCGGGCCGCGATGCGGTACTTCACCTTGTCCGCCTGGGCCCGGGGCCCTCGCACCGCCACGCCGCGGCTTTCGTTCAAGATGCGGAAATGGATGCCGGTCCCATCAATGAGGCGGCCCATGGCCCCACCCAAGGCGTCCAGTTCGCGCACCATGTGGCCCTTGCCCACGCCGCCGATGCTCGGGTTACAGCTCATCTGGCCGATCTGGTCCAGGTTCATGGTCAGCAGCGTCGTGGATATGCCCATGCGGGCGGCGATGTGCGCCGCCTCGATCCCTGCATGACCTCCGCCAATCACCACAATGTGCTTCAAATCCAGAACCTCCGAGCCCTTTAGGGCCTGAAAGGAAATAAGGATGCCATTTGCGAGGAGCGCCGGGCAAGCAAGGCAAGGCGACCGACCGAAGGCATATCGCCCATACGGCGAGGGAGGTCAACGCAGCCTTGCGC
>JAJYMZ010000073.1 GCA_021786615.1 Acidobacteriota bacterium | reverse complement strand
GGGCTAGCCTTCCGCCGCACTTGACAGGCTTTGAGATCCTGGAAGAACCGTTGATGATCCATGCCCGCGGAGACCGCAAGACCCGGCGGCAGGCGGCCTTGGAAATGGCCGAAAGAGTCCGGTTTCCAAAGAGCGTCCTTGAGCAGAAGCCCCATCAATGGTCCGGCGGCCTGGCGCAGCGGCTGGCGCTGGGACGGGCGCTGATGCTCTCTCCGAAACTGCTGGTGCTGGACGAGCCGCTCTCGTCGCTGGATCCGACGCTGGCCGGCCACATGCTGGAACTGCTGCTGGAACTCAAAGCCGAGGGCATGGCGATGCTCTTTGTCAGCCATGATCTGCTGGCGGTGCGCCGTCTGTGCGATCAGCTGCTCGTGCTGTACGGTGGAGAAATCATGGTCAAGGGCTCCACGAAGCAGCTGCTTGCAGAGCTGCGCCATCCCTACCTGCGCGGCCTCTGGGAAGCGGTGCCGAACCTGGAGTTTTCCTCCCAGCCCCGGCGCTGGGGAGTGGAGAAAATGCGCGATCTGGAAGCTGGCGGCTGCCTCCTGATGGACCGCTGCCCAAGGGCTTCCGATCACTGCAAAATCGCACCCAGCTTGGACCTGGATGAGCGCTGCCATTACCCGTGGGGGTGAGTGAGTCCTGGGTCCTGAGTCCCGAGGTTCAAGAAGGATGCGGCCAGAGGCCGCGACGATTTCCGATCAGCTGCGCCGAAGGCGCCGCCAGATCGCCTCAGGACTCAGGACTCAGGACTTTCCCCTCACTGCCCTTGATCGCCTTGCTCTGCTGGGCCGATGTTGGGATTGACCCAGATGCCGTTGAAGCGGCCCCACAGCGAGCTGAAGCCCGGCCGCAGTCTGCCTTCGGTGGCCAGGAATTGGACCTCGGCGTCCAATTGCTTGGTCACTAGCTGGTTTTGCAGCTCGGTGAGCAGGGCGCGGCGCTGTTCGAAATTCATGTCGGGGGCTGGGGTGCGGACGGTGATCTTCCCGATCCAAAGCTTGCCATCGTTGGTCCACGCCGGAGCGCAGATCTGGCCCGTGGCCGTAGTGAGCAGTTCCTTGCGGATGCTCGGGGACGCGGCTTCTGGATAGGTCTTGATGGTCGTATCAGCCACGGCTTGCACTGCGCCCAAGGCCTCCAGGCCGCCGCCCTTGAGCTGGGCTGTGGCGTGTTCCAGCAGCAGGCGCTTGGCTTCTTCCGTTTTCCAGGAATCCAGGACTTTCGCGCGAATTTCCTTGAGGGGCGGCACGGCGCTGGGCAGTTCTGAAAGCACCTTGAAGACCACGAAAGCCTGGCCTGCGTTCTGCACCTGGGAGATGTCGCCCACCTTGAGCCTGAACACCTCGTTCACCAGCATGGTGGCGAAGGGCACGCCTTCGATTTGCGCGGAGGAATCGTTCAGCAGCGGCTTGCTGGTCTTCAGCTGCAGGTTCAACGCCCGGGCCGCGGCGCTCAGGTCCCCGTGATCACCAGTGCGCTTGCGCAACTGGGCCAGTTTCTCCTTGGCCCGGCTTGTGAAGCGCTCCTGTGCCAGTTCGCTGCGCAAGGATTCCTTGACATCGTCAAAGGTCTTGGTGCGCCGGCCCTCCAGCCGGATGATGTGGACACCAAAATTGGTGCGCACCGGCTGGCTGAGCTCGCCTTCCTTCAAGGCGCTGGCGGCGTCCACGAAGGGCTTCACCATCTGTCCGGCCTTGAACCAGCCCAGGTCGCCCTTGTTGCTTTTGGCGGAGGGATCCTCGCTCAGGGCCTCGGCCTTCTTGGCGAAATCCGCGCCCTTGACGAGCTCCTCGCGGAGTTTCAGCGCTTTCTCCGTGGCGGCGGCGAATTCTTCATCCGTTTTGGCCTTGAACAGGATGTGGCTGGCTTTCAACTCGGAGTATTCGGCCTTTTTGGATTCATAGGCCGCCTTCAACGCCGCGTCATCGGGGTTCAACGTGTTTCCGAACGAGGCCATATCCACCGCCACGAACTGGATGATCCGGCGAGGTCCCTGCTGGAAACGCGGGCCCGAAGCCTTGAGATAGGCTTCCAGCTTGGCATCGCCTGGGTCCTGCACGGTGCTGGGATCCGGCGTGAGGCTCACCGCCTCGAGGCTGATCTTTTCATTGCGCACGCGATTTTCCGCGTTGATCCAGGCCTCATCCACGGGCATTTCGCTGCCCAGCTGGGCATTGAGCTTCTGCTGGACCAGACGTTCCCTGGATTGTTTCTCCAGCTCCTTCAGCGAGGTCCGGCTGGACTGGAGGATGCGGTCAATCTCGGCGAGGGGGCGCAAGGTCCCATCGGCATTTTTGAAGAATTCGTAACGCTTCAACATGGACACCAGGTCTTCGCGCACTTCCTGGTCCGTCACCACCACGTGATGGCGTTCGGCCTGTTCTTCCTTGATGGCCTTGTCTACGAGCATCCCCAGGGCGGTTCTCTGGGCATAGGCGAATCCCTCGTCCGTGCGGGCCTTTTCGCCCATGCTCCGCTGGATGTAGT
The DNA here is from genome assembly GCA_021786615.1 of Acidobacteriota bacterium. Lineage (GTDB taxonomy): Bacteria > Acidobacteriota > Holophagae > Holophagales > Holophagaceae > JANXPB01. The sequence continues at coordinate 3,059 of JAJYMZ010000073.1, read as the reverse complement.
CGGTGGCCAGGTCCCAATCGCCCTTCAGGATTTCGTGGCCGTAGACCCGCGCCACCACGTTGTCGGCGGCTTCGGGGCGGCCGCTTGGGGCGAGATAGGCCACCATGCCCGCCAAGGTGAGCATCATCAGGATCGCGGTGGGTGTCTGGTTGCCCTGGAAGGCTTTGCGGAAATTACGGAGCATGAAGGGACTCTCCTGGAGCAAGCCAAGACTCAGCAACTCCGCTGGACTGCGGAGCCTCATGGCCATTGGCCCGAATCTTCAAGCTTATCAAAGCTTCGCCCCTCATTTAAGCTTAAAGATCGAGGAATGCATGGCCATCCGAACCGTCATCACCTGGGGGGATCCCCGATTGAAGCTGAACAGTGCCGACGTGGGGGACTGGTCTCCGGAACTGGATCAGCTGGTGGCGGACCTCTTCGAGACGTCCCTGGAGGAAGAAGGCGTCGGACTGGCGGCTCCCCAGGTGGGCGTGAATCTCAACCTGGCCGTCATTGACACGTCCTGTGGCGAGGATCCTTCCCAGAAACTCATCCTCATCAATCCCGAGATCGTCCATACCGAGGGCAGCCAGATCGGTCCGGAGGGCTGCCTTTCCATTCCGGGCATCCATGAGGTGCTGGAACGCCCCAAGAAAGTGAGGATCAAGAACCGGCGGCCTGATGGAACCTGGCATGAGATCTCCGGCGAGGATCTGCTGGCCCGGGCCTTCTGCCATGAGATTGATCACCTGCGCGGACGGCTCTTCGTGGAATACTTCGGCCCCGTGAAGCGCCAGGTCATCCAGCGCAGGTACCAGAAGCAACACAAAGCCTCGTGACGCGCCTGACCCGCATCGCCTTTCTCGGCACGCCCCAGGCCGCCCTGCCGGCGCTCCGCGCCCTGGCGGATGCGCATCCCGTCCACGCGGTCTTTTGCAATCCTGATCGCCCTGCGGGCAGGGGCCGTGCGCTCACGGCGCCACCGGTGAAAATCGCCGGGCTCGAACTGGGCATCCCCGTCCACCAGCCCTTGAGCTGGAAGTCCGAAGCGGCAAAGGCGCTTTGGGTTTCCCTGGAGATTGATCTGGCGGTGGTAGTGGCCTATGGACACATCCTGCCTTCCTGGATGCTGGATTCCTGCTCCTTGGGCGTCTGGAACCTGCACTTCTCGCTGCTGCCCCGGTGGCGGGGTGCCGCTCCCGTGAATCACGCCATCCTGGCCGGGGACGAGGAAACCGGTGTGAGCCTCATGCGCCTGACGCCGGGCCTGGATGAAGGCCCTGTACTGGCCCTGAGCCGGCGGCCCATCACGATGCAGGACACGTCCGAGATTCTGCTTGAGCAATTGTCCGGGGACGCAGCGGCCTTGCTGAAGGGGCACCTGTCTTCCCTGCTGGATGGTACGGCCCGGCCCGAGCCCCAGGATCATGAAGGCGCCACCTTCGCCTCGAAACTCACCAAAGACATGGCGCGCCTGGATGCTTCCAGGCCCGCGCTGGAACTGCATCGCCAAATCCGCGCCCTGCAGCCCTGGCCCGGGGCCGAGCTGCTGCTCCAAGACCAGCTGCTGAAAGTGATCGCCGTGGGTCCCTTGAGATCCAGCGGTGATGAACCGGGCACCCTGCGCTGGGACAAGGCTGGCGCCTGGCTCACCGCCGGTGATGGGCAGGCCCTTGAACTCACCAGGCTCCAACGCCCCGGGAAGGGCGTGCAGTCCGCGCTCCAGGCGCTGCAGCCGTGGGGTGGTTCAGGTGTGAGGGCCGAGGGTTGAGACAGTCCTGAGTCCTGGGTCTTGAGTCCTGGGTCCTGAGGTTCAATGAGGATGCGGCCGGAGGCCGCGACTCTTCATTAAATGGTGCGCCAAAGGCGCCTCCAGATTGCCCAGGACCCAGGACTTCAACTCGCCGCAACCTGCTTCAGCCCAACCGGGCGGCCACATCCCGATAGTCCGGATCCAGGTCATGGACGGCTTGGAACTCGGTCTTGGCCTCGCCGGCGCGGCCCATGGACAGGAAGAGTTCACCCAGGTCATAGCGCAGGCCGATGCTGTCTTCGGGCGGGAAACCGGGAGCGTGGATGCCCTGGTTCAGCCACTCGATGGCGGCCTCCTGGTTGCCCAGCTCTAGCTCGCAGATGCTGAGCATGGAGCAACATTCCTGGGTCCGTTCAGGATCCGCCATGGCTTTCTTGAATTCTTCGATGGCAGGCTCCAGCAGCATCATTTCCTTGTAGGCGATGCCCAGGTTGTAGTGGGTATCGTAATCGTCGCCCTGGACCTGCTTTTCGACGCCATCGCGGAAGGCGGAAAAGAGTTCGTCCACGCTCTGCACTTTCTCCACGACGTTGGTGGCATCGTGCATCTCCTCGCCCTCGCCGGTCTCCAGCAGGGCATCGCCCAGCACGTCCGTGAGATCGAAAAAGGACTGGCTGAAGTCGTCGGCTTCCTTGGATTTCGTTTCCAGGCCGATCTTGCGCAGGGATTCTTCGGCCCGGTACAGGCGTGCCAGCAATTCCGGGTGATCCTGGTACTGCTGAAGCGCGGCTTCGATCTCCTCTTTGGCCTCCTCGGGGCTGCCATAGTCCATCTGGAAATCAATGTCTGAAAGCAGTGAGGCCAGTTCACCATCCACCACGGGACCGGATGCGGGGATGGAACCGGGCAATTCCTCGAACAGCGGGAACCCAGGCAGCGTGGGAGGTTCGCCGCCCAGGCCCAACACCTCGCCAGGCATGGGCATGATGGGCATGGGCATGGTGGGCGAGGCCGCTTCGGGCGGAGGCGACAGGAAATCCAGCGGCGCGGCTTCCGGCTGGGCCACCGGCATTTCGGGTGCTGGCGGAATGAAATCAAAGGGAGAAGCCCCTTCTGGACCCAGGGATGGGACTTCGCTCAGATCCAAGTCGGCCATGAAATCCATGGAGTCCGTGGGGGTGGGAAGATTGAAGGGAATGGATTCCCCGGCGCCCGCGCCTACGGGAACCAGTGGCTCCCGGGGGGCTGCGGGGACGGAGCCGGTCGTGAAGCCGCCGGGCACATCCAGGGAGATCAACATCTCCGGTGGTACCACCGGCGCGCT
>JAJYMZ010000085.1 GCA_021786615.1 Acidobacteriota bacterium | reverse complement strand
CACGACCCCATCCGCCACAGGAGCGCCCATGCGCTTGCGCGAGGTCAAAACCCTGATCCACGGCCAGCCCACCACGGATGGCAACAAGGTGCCCCTGGTGCGGCTGTTGCCGGGCGCGGGCATGCACGGCGGTGATGCTTTCCGGCTGATGGACCCCTTCCTGCTGATGGACCACTTCGGCCCCATGGTGCTGAGCCCCGGCACCGACGCGGGATTTCCGCCCCATCCGCATCGGGGCTTTCAGACCCTCACCTACATGATGCAGGGTGCTTTCCGCCATCGCGACAGCACCGGGGGGCACGGCCTGCTGGAGCCCGGCGGCGCGCAGCTGATGAACGCGGGCAGCGGCATCGTGCACGAGGAAATGCCCGTGCCGGAGCATCTGGAAACCGGCGGCGCCATCGAAGGCGTGCAGCTTTGGATCAACTTGCCAATAACCGAGAAGGGAAGCCAGCCCGGCTACACGGACCTGCACGCGGACATGATGCCCTGGCAGGCCTTCCCGGGCGGCCGTTTGCGCGCCCTGGCGGGCGAATGGATGGGTTGCAAGGGACCCGCTGAAACCCCCGCGAAAATCGCCTACGCGCACGTGGAATTGGAGGCTGGAGGCCATTTCGAACACGTGATTCCGGAAGGATTCCAGGCGGCGGTGGTGCTGCTCCACGGCGATGCTGAAGTATCCGGCCAGGCCCTGGCTTCTGACACCGTGGCGGTGCTGGACGAAGCTGGGGAAGGCGTCTGCGTTGAAAGCGCGCAGGGCGCGAGCCTGATGATCATGGCGGGCCTTCCCCTGCGCGAGCCCATCGCGCATTACGGCCCCTTCGTCATGAACACGCCTGTGGAAATCCAGCGGGCCTTCGAGGATTACCATTCGGGAAAGATGGGCGTTCTGGATTGAGTCCTGGCACGTCTTCTATTTTGGTGCGAATCCCTTGGCTTTGGCCTGGGATGCCAGGGCTTCGGCCATGGCGGCATCCAGGGTTTTAGCGCCGCCTTTGGCCGCTAGTTCCTTGCGTTTTGCGGCGATGAATTTTTCACGCTCGCCGCTGAGTTTCTGGATCTTCAACTGGATCTCCACCCGCCGTTTGGCTTGGGAATCCACGTAGGCCCGCGCTTCGGCGGGTTTCATGCTCTGCATCTCCTTCGGCAGTTCCTTCTTGTCCATGGTCTCGAGTTTTTTCGAGCCGGACTTCTCCGCGTCCACCAGATCCCAGCTATCGGCCCGGTAGAAACCCGAAGCCTTGGCCTTGGATCTTTCATTCACCGCGCCAGCCCCGGCCTTCATGGCATTGCTATCCTGGGCCGCCTGATTCTGCAGGCTGGAATAGCCCTTCTCGCCGATGGGGATGTAGGTCTTGTTCAGCTCCCCCCCGAGACGCTCGATCTCGCAGTCCTGGGGCGAGGGGATGTGAACCGCTTGGCGGTCCTGATCAATGTTCATGTAACTGCCTCCACCGATGCGCGCGCCGTCCGCCCATTTGGTGGCGACGCCCTCCTGGTGGGGTCCGCAGAAGATGGTGTTCACCGTCAGGCCCTTGGCCCGCGCCACTTCGCAGCTCTGGTGGTAGTCCACGCGGCCTTGGGCGAAGGGCTCGTTGCCCGCGATGAAGATCACCTTCAAATCCCGCGGAGATGGGCTCCAGGCCAGGCCCTCCGTGGCGGATTTGATGACCGCGCCGCAGTACTCGTCGCCACCCCTGGTGTTGAGCGCGAAGAGCTGTTCGGAGACGCGATCCAGGTCCGTGGTGAAGGGCACCACCATGCGCAGGTGGTTTTCACCAGCGGGGATGCTGGATTTGCCGTACTCGTAGAGCGCCACCTGCAGTTCCGGGGCTAGTCCATCGCGGCGCAGGGGCGAGAACTGGTTCACGAAGGTCCAGAGCTGTGACTTCGCCTGGCCGATGAGACCGTCCATGCTGTTGCTGGTGTCCAGCAGGATCGCCACCTGGATGATGGGGCGGGGAGCACGGGGGCTGGCAGTGGAAACAGGCGCTGGCGCCGCGACTAGGGCTACGCTGAAACAGCTGAGGGACAAGCTGAAAATTGAACGGCGCATAGAACCTCCTCAGGTCCGCGGCCTCGTGGATGGGTGGAACGAGGGTTGCTGAATCATGCGTGAATCAGCCCACGGGTTTCAATCCGGGACAACTTTCAGCGCCCGTTCCACGCGAAAAGCACCTGCGGCCAGGTGATGGACCGCCCGCGCCAGGGCTTCCTTGCCGCACCCCAACTGAGTGCACCAATCCTCCATGGGAATTTCCCCCCCTTCTGGATTCCCGGCGATCCATTCACGCCACAGCTCAGCCAATCGGGCGGGCTCCGGTTCTGCCTTGTCCCGCCAGCTGCGTTCCTGCGGCCGAAGGGGTTCGTAGAAACATTCGCTCCGCAATTTCTCCGGCAGGAAGGCTTGGGTTTGGTCGTAGTCGCCGTGGGAGTAGTGATAGCCCGCGCCCCGGCCCGCCTTCCTGGCGGTGCTCGTGTGGGAATCCCGCAGCGCATCAGGGATGGGTTCATCGTCAGCGCCAAGGGCAGCATCAATGGCTTTCACCGTGGCATTGCTTTTCTGCGCGTTGGCCACATAGATCACCGCCTGGGCCAGGGGGATGCGGGCTTCGGGCCAGCCGATGCGCTCCACGGCCCGGGACACGGTTTCCGCCAGGATGAAGGCCTGGGGATCGGCGTTGCCCACGTCTTCGGCCGCCGTGACCATGAGGCGCCGCGCGATGAAGCGGGGATCCTCGCCGCCGCGGATCATGCGGCTCAGGTAGTAGAGGGCCGCGTCCGCATCGCTGCCCCGCAGGGACTTCTGGAAGGCCGAGGCCAGGTCGTAGTGGCCATCGGCGCGGTCGAACAGCAACCGCCCGCCCAAGGAGGATTGCAGCGAAGCGATATCGCGTTCTTGGACCGGCAGGTCCGCCCACACTTCCAAGCCTGAAAGCGCCGAGCGCATGTCCCCGCCCGCCCAGTGGGAGAGCCAGTCCAGCAATTCCGGGGCCGGCGGCGGGTCCAGCTTCTCGTGGACCACCGCGCGATCGAGCACGCCGCGGATGGCGCTGGGCTCCAGGGCCTTCAGGTCGAAGAGCTGGCAGCGGCTGCGCAACGCGGGGTTCAGGTAGAAGGCCGGGTTCTCGGTGGTGGCGCCGATGAGAATGGCTTCGCCCCGCTCCAGGAAGGGCAGCAGGATATCCTGCTGCGCGCGATTGAAACGATGGATCTCATCGAGAAAGATCACCGGGGGGACCGTGCGGAACAGCGGCATGGACTTCTGGTCCAGCAGGAATTTCTTCAGCTCCGCCGCCGATCCCGTGACGCCGCTGAACTCCACGAAGCCATGGCCTGTTTCCTTCGCGAGGATGCGCGCCAGCGTGGTCTTACCGGTGCCCGGGGGTCCCCACATCACCATGGAGGGCAGGCGCTTTGACAAGCTGAGCCGCGTCAGCGCGCCTTTGGGACCCACCAGATGCGGCTGGCCCACGACCTCATCCAAGGTCGTGGGGCGCATGCGATCAGCCAGGGGCGCGGTCATGGTTCCAGAGTATCGGGAGGATGCAGGGGAGGGAAAAACACTCACCGAGGCGCGCGGAGGTAGTGGCGGTTCTCAGAAAAAGAAATCGGTGTTTTTCTCCGCGTTCTCCCTTTATTCTGCGAACTTCTGCGAGTGTTTTTATTTCTGACGATCCGGAGTTCCCATGGATTTCGCCCACTCTCCCAAGGCCCTTGATTACCTCGCCCGCGTCTCGGCTTTCATCGCGGAACACGTCACGCCCAATGAAGAACTTTATCTCGCGCAACTGAAGCATGGGGAGCGACCCTGGTCCGTTCCGCCGGTGATGGAGGAGCTGAAGGCCAAGGCCAAGGCCGCGGGGCTGTGGAACCTCTTCCTGCCGGACTCGGAATACGGCGCTGGGCTCACTAATCTGGAGTACGCGCCGTTGGCAGAGCTCATGGGCCGCTCGCTCATCACACCGGAGGTCTTCAACTGCAACGCGCCGGATACGGGCAACATGGAAGTGCTGGTGCAGTACGGATCCGTGGCCCAGAAAAAACAATGGCTGAAGCCGCTGCTGGAAGGCAATATCCGCTCGGCCTTCTGCATGACCGAGCCAGAGGTGGCTTCCAGCGACGCCACCAACATGCGGGCCACGGCGCTGGTGGAAGGTGATGAAATCGCCCTGAACGGCCGCAAGTGGTGGAGCAGCGGCATCGGCCATCCCGATTGCGCCTTCGTCATCTTCATGGGGCTCACGGACCCCAGCGCGCCTAAATACAGGCAGCACTCCATGGTGCTGGTGCCGGTTGATGCGCCGGGCGTGAAGGTCGAGCGCATGGTGCCGGTGTTCGGCGCCCTGGATGAGCCCTACGGCCACGGCGAGGTGAGCTTCACCAATGTGCGCGTGCCCATCGAGAACTTCATCAGCGGGCCGGGCCGCGGTTTCGAGATCGCTCAAGGGCGCTTGGGCCCGGGCCGCATCCACCACTGCATGCGTATCATCGGCGCCGCCGAGCGGGCCCTGGAACTCATGTGCCAGCGCTCCCTCACGCGCGTGGCGTTCGGCAAGCCCCTGGCGCTGCTGGGCGGCAACCGGGACATCATCGCCAACGCGCGCATGGCCATCGAGCAGGCGCGGCTGCTGACGCTCAAGGCGGCCTGGCTCATGGACACCGTCGGCGTGAAGGGCGCCAAGAGCGAGATCTCCCAGATCAAGGTCGTCGCGCCCAACATGGCGCAGCTGGTCATTGATCAGGCCATCCAGATGCACGGCGGCGCCGGTCTCAGCGAGGATTTCCCGCTCACCGGACTCTACGCCTACGCAAGAATGCTCCGCCTCGCCGACGGCCCCGACGAAGTGCACCGAGCGAGCATCGCCAAACATGAACTCATGGCGCAAGCCGAGAAGGCGGGGATGGCGATACCGAAAAAATAGAAGGGACTTTTTAAACAGGGATGAAGGGGATAAAAGGGATAAAAACAAGGCTGGCGCTTGCTTTCATCCCCTCCATCCCTTTCATCCCTGTTTATTGATTTTTTCTCTTTTTCACAGAAAACGGGCCAAGATCGATCTGGACACACACTGGGTATATCGTTAATCAGCAAGGAGAGTAGCCATGAAACTGCGTGTGGTTTTAGAACCAAGCGACGAGGGCGGATTCACGGCGATCGTCCCGGCTCTTCCTGGGTGCGTGAGTGAAGGGGACACTCGCGAGGAGGCCCTGGCCAACATCAAGGAAGCCATCGAACTGTATCTCGAACCGGTTGACGATGACGCGATCCAATCGCCGGATGCCGAGGTCCTTGAGATCGCGGTATGACGAAGGTCTCGAGCCTGAACTAGGAACAAGTAGTTCATCCTGAAAAATAGGGTTTGCCCATTCACGCGGCTTGCGCTGCTGGCGCCTCAACAGAATCTTGCGGCCAAGTGGCCGCCAGAACCCAGGCCCAAAAAAGGACAAAAAGGCGCCTCAGGTGCGCCAGGATCTTCCGGAGGTTGTGGCCCATGCCGCAGAGCATGGCGTTGAGGGCATCGCCGAGGCTGCCCTTGAGCCAGTTCTTGCCGAGTTTCC
>JAJYMZ010000002.1 GCA_021786615.1 Acidobacteriota bacterium | reverse complement strand
CGCCGGGCATACGGCCTGCGTGACGAGGAGTACCTGCAGCTGAAGATCCTCACCTGCATGCTTCCCGCACTCTAAAATGACCCGAAATCACCCACACGATTTCCTGAAGAGCCCCTTTTCTTCGGCGCGGGCGAGCAGGTGCTGCATCAATTCCGCCGTGGCCTCGGCGTCCGGCAGGGCGCGATGGGCGCGGCGGTTGTGGATGTTCAGCAACAGGCAAAGCTGGTTCAGGGCGCGGCTCTTGGCTTCGGGGATGAGCGCCTTGGTCAGCAGCCGCGTGCAGATGAGCCGGTGGCGATGCCAGAGTCCCTGAGGCAGCCAGGCCTTCAAAAAAGATCCATCAAACGGCGCGTGATGGGCCACCCACACGCGGCCTTCCACCTCACTTGAAAGCCGCAGAGCCACCCGCTCCCAAGGCTGGGCCTCTATGAGCATCGCGGGCGTGATGCCTGTCAGTTTCTGGATGAAGGGGGGGAGATCGCCTTCGATGGCTGAGAGCATCTCGTAGCTGCCTTCGATGACGGGTCCGCACATCTTCACCACGCCCACATCCGTGATCTCGGAGGCCGGATGAAAAATCTCTTTCTTATCCCAGAACGCCTTGGGGCTGCCGCCGGTGGTTTCCAGATCCAGGATGGCGAAGCGCAGGGAGCGCAGGGGAAGCAGCTCTTCAGGGACCATCAAAGGGCTGGAGAAGGGGGGCACGTTTTCAGTGGAACGTTTCATCTGAATCGGCGCACGAGATGAATTTGATTTGCTCCTTTGGTATTACCAGGTTCCAAGAAAAGGGGAGATTCTCTGCGCAGCTGAAAGTTCATCATGGTTGTCAAAAAACGGAGTCTAGCCTGGGCAGGGTCCCTTCGCGGGTCTGCTGAGGAAATAGGTGATTGGTGGCGCGGAGCGCCCTCCACGATATCCCCCGTATCCGCTTCATCCCTGTTTTAAAAGCTTTTTTAACAGGGATGAAGGGGATGGCAGACAAAGGGCCAGTCTTGCTCCACGAGCATACATTTTTTACATTCCTATTTTGAATGAAGCTGTTGATGGCCCTTCCGATCATCCTAAACATATTCACGCGCTGATGAGCGTTTTCAATCCATCCCGGAAAAGCACATCCACTTTCTTGGCCAGCCGCTTCTGGACTTTCCCCAGGCCAAAGCTCGGGTGGTCCATCCAATCGCCTTCATCCCAATGGGACTGGATGCTGTAGGGCTTGGCGATGCTGCCGGCCTGCTCCTGGATCATGAGCTCCTGGAAGCGCGAGGGTGACGCGGAGGGCCGGGGTTTCGGCCCAACGCTGGCGGCGCCGCGCGTCACGCGTGGGGGCGTCGTCTCCGCTTTGGCGCGCTCGGGCCTGAATTTGTGCACGGATTTGCAATTCGCGCAGATGAGGTTGTCCGGCACGCCATTGGTGAGCGTCATCACCCGGTGCCGCGTCTCCCCCTTGCAGCGCCCGCAAGGTGCGTCCATGTCCATGCCGGCGTAGTAAGTTTTGGTCATGACTCAAGAGTAACGCGGGCCGGGGTCGTCAGGGCGGGAGAGAAAAACACTCGCAGAGGTACGCAGAAAAAACGGAGGTTCGCAGAGGATTTCCTCTGAGAACCTCTTTCCCTCCGCGTACCTCTGCGAGTGTATCTACCCAAGCAAGGACAAAACCTGCTTGAGCCGGGCTTCCTTTTCAACCGCTTGATCGCGCAGCTTGGCCACGGCGGCGGCCGGAGCCTTGGTGATGAAGCTCTCGTCTGCCAGGCGGGCGCGCAGGGGTTCCAGTTCCTTCAGGAGCTTGGCGCGCTCGGTTTCAAGTTTTGTTTTTTCGGCCAAGGGATCTTTGAGTCCCGCCAACTCCAGCGCGATGGTGCCGCCGCTCACCACGCCCACGGCGCGGGTGGGTGTGGCCAGATCGCCGCTGGTGAACTCGATGCTTTCGAGCCGGGCGATGGTCTTGAGGGCCTCGCTGAAGGGTTCCAGTTCCAGGACCGTGCAGGCCGCCGCCACGCGCTTGGCCGGGTCCACGCCGTTCTCCGCCTTGAGGCGAAGGAAGGCGCTGAGGATGTCCTGGAAACGGGGGATCAATGCGGCACTGCCACCCTGCCTGGCCAGCAGCGGATGATTCGCCGGCCAGGTGCGTTCCGCTAGCAGTCTGGGTACACCGGGCAGCAGGCGGTCCACCAGGACAGCCTCATGAATCTCTTCGGTGACGAAGGGCACCATGGGGTGCAACGCGCGCAGCAGGATGTCCAGAAAGTGCAGGATGGCGGCCTTCTGGCCCGCGGTGCCGGTCGTCAGGTTGAGCTTGGCGAGTTCGATGTAGGTGGCGCAGAAATCATCCCAGACCAGGTGGTAGAGCAGGTCTGCGGCCTCGTGGAAACGGAAGGCTTCCAAGGCCTCGGTGGTCTGCTTCAACGTGTCGCGCAGGCGGCCGAGCATCCAGAATTCCGCCTCGCCCAGCTCGGGTTCCACCGCCAGCGTCACGTCATCCGTCAGGTTCATCTGCACGAACCGGGCGGCGTTCCAAAGCTTGTTGCAGAAATTGCGGCTGGACTCCAGGCGGTTGCGGGACAGCGCGATGTCCGTGCCGGGCGCGGACATGGAGATGAGGGTGAAGCGCAGCGCGTCGGTGCCGAACTCGTCCATCACTTCCAGGGGATCAATGACGTTGCCTTTGGACTTCGACATCTTCGCGCCGGAGGCATCGCGCACCAGGCTGTTGAAATAGACCTGCTTGAAAGGCGCCTGGCCGGTCCAGGTGAGGCCGCTCATGACCATGCGCGCCACCCAGAAGAAGATGATGTCGTAGCTGGTGCACATCAGGTCGTTGGGATAGTAGCGCTTGAGATCTTCGGTTTCATCGGGCCAGCCCAGGATGCTGAAGGGCCACAGCGCAGATGAAAACCATGTGTCTAGGGTGTCCGGATCTTGTTCGAGAGTTGTGGAATTGCATTTTATGCAGGCCGCGGGCGCTTCCAGCTCCACGTGCAGATGGCCGCAGGCCCCGCAGGTCCACGCGGGGATGCGGTGGCCCCAGACGAGCTGGCGCGAGATGCACCAGTCCTGGATGTTGGTGAGCCAGTGTTCCCACACCGCCACGTGATGCCCGGGCGTGAAGGTGATCTTGCCCTCCCGGACCGCCTGCAGCGCTTGCTGCGCGGCGTCCTTCACATCCATGAACCACTGCTCGGAGACGAGCGGCTCAAGCACGGCGCCGGTGCGGTCTGAAACCGCGACTTGGGAGACGTGGCTTTGGATCTTGGCGAGAAGGCCCAACGCTTCAAGTTCCGCCACCACTTTCTTGCGGCACTCGAAACGGTCCAGCCCCGCATAAGCCGCGCCGGCATCCTGGGTCATCTTCGCGTCGAAGCCGATGACCGTGATGCTGGGCAGCTGCAGCCGCAGGCCTGCGGCGTGATCGTTGGGGTCGTGGGCAGGAGTGAGTTTCACGCAGCCGGTGCCGAAGTCCCGGTCCACGAAATCATCGGCCACCACCGGAATCTCGCGATCCGTGAGCGGCAATTTCAACCTCTTTCCGACCAGGTGCGCATAACGGTCGTCCGCTGGATGCACTGCCACGGCGGTGTCGCCGAGCATCGTCTCGGGCCGCGTGGTGGCCACCGTCAGGTGCCCGCCGCCATCCACAAAGGGGTAGTTGATGTACCAGAGATGGCCGTTGCGCTCGACATGTTTCACTTCGAGATCGCTCAGGGCCGTCCGGGAAACCGGGTCCCACTGGATCATGCGGGGACCCCGGTAGATGCGTCCCTGGGCATAGGCCTCCACGAAGACTTTCCGCACGGCGCGGTTCAAGTCCGGATCCATGGTGAAGCGCTTGCGGGTCCAGTCCAGGCTGACGCCCAGGCGCCGCAGCTGGTTTTCGATATCGAGCTGGTTCTGCTCCTTCCAGGCCCAGATGCGCGCCAGGAATTGATCGCGGCTAAAGGAGTGGCGGTCCGTGCCTTCGGCCTTCAGCTGGCGCTCCACGATGATCTGCGTGGCGATGCCCGCGTGGTCCACGCCGGGAATCCAGGCCACATCGAAGCCCTGGGCCCGCTTGAGGCGCGCCATGACGTCCGGCAGGGAGTAGGCCAGCGCGTGGCCCATGTGCAGATTGCCCGTGATGTTGGGCGGCGGCAGGGACATGGAAAAGGGCGTCTTGCCACTGTTCGGCTGGGCGGTAAAGACACCGGCGGTCTCCCAGGTCTGGTACCAGCGCGATTGCGCGGTCTTGAAATCGAAGGCCTTGTCCATTTCACGCATGGGGGGATCCTAATTGTTTTAAATGCGACTACGCGGAGGGAAGCGGAAGAACGGAGGGCAGCGGAGGATTCAAGACCGCTCCCTGCCTGTAGCATGGGCCGCCCCGGCTTGGCCGGGGCCGCCGCCGCCCTGAAAACCGCATGGCCCATGCGAAGCAGAAGGGAGATTGTTGACCCTTCCTAGCCAACGACACTTGAGAATCTGTGTCATCTGTGGAATTTGTGGACAAAGTTTTGATCATGAAATGAATGGCTGAGGCTAGAGGACAATCAGGGTTAGTTTTTCTCAGCTTCCCTCCGCTGCTCAGCTGCCCTCCGCGTGGTGATTTTTCAGACTGCCGCGCCCTCGATCCGCATGCCCAATGCCTCCAGGAGAGCGTGGTCATGGGATTCACCGGGGTTGGGCGTGGTGAGCAGCTTGTCGCCAGTGAACAGGCTATTGGCCCCCGCGAAAAAAGCCAGGGCCTGCATCTCATCGCTCATGGCCGTGCGCCCGGCGCTGAGGCGGATCCGGCTTTTGGGAAAGAGGATCCTGGCCGTGGCGATCATGCGGATGAATTCCAGGGGCGGCACCGGCGGGAGATCCGCCAGGGGCGTGCCTGCCACGGGCACGAGATGGTTGATGGGTATGCTCTCCGGGGGAGGATCCATCTCGGTGAGTTCTTGCAGGAAATGAACGCGCTGATCCACGGTTTCGCCCATGCCGACGATGCCGCCGCAGCAGACCTCGAGCCCGGCTTCACGCACCGCTTGAATGGTCTTCAGGCGATCCTCGAACTTGCGCGTGGAAATGATGGTTTCGTAGAAGTCTTTCGAGCTGTCTATGTTGTGGTTGTAGACCTTGCAGCCGGCGGCTTTGAGCCGCTTGGCCTGGGTTGTGTTGAGCATGCCGAGGGTCACGCAGACTTCCATGCCCATGCTGGACACGCCGCTCACCATCTCCAGCACCGCGTCGAAATTGCGGTCGTCCTTGATTTCGCGCCAAGCGGCGCCCATGCAGTAGCGGGTTGAGCCATGGGCCTTGGCCAGGGCGGCTCCTTCGAGGACCGCATGGACATCTTTCAGGGGCTCGATCTTCAGTCCCGTGTTGTAGCGAGCGCTCTGGGGGCAGTAGGCGCAGTCTTCGGGGCAGGCGCCGGTCTTGATGGAGTCCAAGGTGCAGAACTGGATGTCATTGGGGTCCCAGTTGGCCCGATGCACGGTGGCTGCCCGGAACAGCAGCTCCGGGAAGGGCAGGTCATGGATGGCTCGGATCTCGTTGACAGTTTTCATTGGGCACCAAACGAATCCTTGAAGTTACCATGTCGTTCAGCGTGGCATTAGGCCCCGTTTAAAAAGGGGGCCCGGACTGGCCACGCTGAACGGATTGACGATGGCTCACGATCGGAA